>JAAZND010000025.1 GCA_012798485.1 Candidatus Beckwithbacteria bacterium
AAACAAAGACTTATCAAGTTTAAAGGGACTAAGAAAAACTTCCATCTTCACCTTAAAGAATGTGAATGGAGATGGAAACAAAACCCTAAACAACTTGAACAAAAACTTGTCGAATTGTTAAAGTGCTAGTCTAGACCCTAAATAATTACTATATTGTTTAAAATTTGCTAAAATACCTATTGTTATCTTCCAAAAGCTAAAGCATTTAGGAGGATCAATAAATAAATTTATTCATTGGGAGATAGTTCCTGTTCGCCGTAAGTGTGCATGTCATAATAGGCTATAAGCCATTTGACAGGCAAACTGGAGGCGGATAATGGTTCGCACAAAAGTGCGATAAAGTTTAAGAAATTTTGGTTACTCTTTAAAATAGATTAATAATGAAACTCATTGGGAGATCGTCTAATGGTAGGACAGCGGACTCTGAATCCGTTAATCTTGGTTCGAATCCAGGTCTCCCAGCCAGGAAGGACGAGAGGGTCGCAAAGAGCCCTTTTGGGTTGAATTATCGGGCAATTTTGCAGGTTCGAAAGTTTTTGCTTCCAATTCTCCTAAATTTGCCACTTTCGAACCGTTAGTCTCAACCACGGCATTGTGTATCAATTTGAAGGCAGGGGTATATTTGTAGGATAGAGTGCTTTCATTGAGAGTCATATTGGTAAAGACAAGGGTGATAAGTCGTCTTTGTTCTTCCAGAAGGTGGTTTTCTTTGGCTTTAAGATAGATTTCTTTGGCTCTTTGGGAGAGTTCATAAAGGTTTACGCCTAAATCAAAGTGGCTGTTTTTGGCTTTGGTATGTTTCTCGATGGCTGCGACAATATCTGCCTTCTATTGGGCATACTGCTTGAATTTCTGGTCGTAGAAGGCTTTGGTGATTTTCTCATCCAGTTTATCGTCATACAGGCGGTCTAAACGCCTCTCAACCTGTGTCAGGCGGTCTTGAAGCTCTTTGAGACTACTGGCTTCATAGTTAATGGCATCTTGATGGCTTTCTTTGAGTGCTTTTTTCAGCCATTCGGCAATACGGCTATTTTTTAGCTGTAATCCTTCAAAACCGTCGAGGAGTTGATTTTCGATTTCATCCTCTCTAGTCCATTTTTTCTGGGAGCAATTACGGTAGTGGTTGCAATGCCCGTAGATGATCCCTTTGTGAATTTCCCAGGTGACCGTGCCTTTGCACTCGGCGCATTTGAGTAATTGCTTAAGGAGGAACATATGTCTGTTTATTTTTGGTGTATTTTTACCAGCCAGCACTAACTGTATCTTATCAAAAACTTCTTTAGTAATTAAAGGTTCGTGACTGCCTTGATAGATTTTTCCTCCCCAAACATTCTTTCCAATGTAGTATGGGTCTTTAAGAAGTTGGTGAACTCGGCTTTTATGGATTTTACCGCCTGTTGAGGTGCGCAGTCCCGCCTCAAACATCATTTCAGCTAATTTTTCAACAGAGTATTCTCCTGTCGAGTAAAGTTCAAGATGTTTACGCATGATAGGGGCATATACTTCATGCGGAACATGGATTTTATGACCTCGTTCACCAACGGTTTTATAGCCTGGTTTAGGACGACAAGGTAACCAGCCCTGTGCCAGCTTTTCTGCCTGTCCTTTCTTTACTTCTTCAGAAAGATTATCGATGTAATTTTTAGCGAAGACCACCCTAATATCCCAGTTAAGTTTCTCTTGGGAACGAGAGTTTTTATGAAGAACCAGCGAATCTTTGACAGAGTGTAGTTGTCGTTCCTCGTCTTCTTCAAGCCATTCATACATATCAACGGAGTCCTTGAAGTTTCGGGTAAAACGGTCAGCTTTTTCAATGATAATGACTTTGATATTGTTCTTTTTAACATACGCAAACATTGTATTAAAAATCTCTCTCTGTTTTTTACCACTTGCTGATTCAGACATGGAAAAGATTTTTACAACTTGATAACCTTGTTTTTCAGCATATCCTCTCAATATCTTCTCTTGGGCTGGTAAAGAGTAGCCTGTTTCTTCTTGTTCTCGACCCGATACTCGGCAAAGTAGGACAGCTTTCATAGGTTTTTGTTGCTAACACAACATATAAACAAACTGTTTGGTAATATCAAGTAATGGTAGGTTGTAGCCTTGTTTTCTGAACCCATTTGGTAGCATTCCAGTCTTATAACCCTTATGAGCCTTTTCGATCTAATCCAATTCATACCGATTTTAGCTTCAAAATCCGCCCAGGTTCTGTATAGGTTCCGTATAGCTTTATTGATGTTGAAGACCACCCAAGTTGTGACCAATTTCTGACCAAATCCTAGCCAAGTTTTAGTCAAATTTTGGTCAAGCTGATTAGCTTCAAAAACTAACCAAATTTTGACCAATTTCTGACCAAGCCCGTTTATGAGTTCTTGCCAAACGAGCCAGCGTATTTTTCCAAAGAGAAAACACAATCTTTTCTTAAAGCTACCGTATAGTAACTGTATATAGGAACTTCTTCTTAAAGGGACAATAAAGTTACTATATAAGGTCACTATATAAAGTCTTGTATAAAGTTTCTTAGTGTTTTTCATAAATCATTAGGTATTTCGTCAATATCGATTTCTTCTAGTTTTTCGTCATTTTTGTCCACCTCATCCTTATACGTGGCTTCTGCAATATTTTTTTCTCCTTCCTCTTTGTTTCGTAACATACAGAAGGCATCATAAATTTTTTCCTCAATTTGGTCATAGAGCTTCTTGTCGTTAACCCAAACAGTTAACCCGTAAGTTTGTTTACCATTTTTTATTCCATTTGGGTAACCAGGGGGTTGAATCCAAATTTCCTCTTGAAACCGTGGGTGCCTTCTATTTGAAGGCATAATTTTCCAACCTTTTGTTTCGAGGATATTGAAGAATATTACTTGAGCTTGAGCGATTAGCTTTGGATGGTTGAACATTCTTATTTTTATAGTTATGTCGTCAATCGTTATCATAGTTATTTAAATTAAGTTTTTTGGTTTCAACTTATCTCTCTCGTTTGGTGGCTTTTCCTTGCGAGAGATAGGCTAAAAATTGTCAATATGGCTGGATGGAGCTGATATTCGTTCTTAGAAAAAACCCATACCCCTTTGTCATTTTGTTTCTTACCTCGTTTAATAGTGACTACTGGTAAGCCACTGAAGGTCTTCTTTTCTAGTTTGCTTAGTCGTTTACTAATACTGGCAATATCGGCTAGCCCTAAGACGGCACATAAATCTTCCAAAGATGGATTGCACTTCCCTTGTTTGTCTACATAAGCAGCTAAGGCGGTTAATGTTTGCCAATCAACAGGACTTATTTCTATCAAAAGCCCGTCTTTGATAATTGGTGCGCTCCAGATACAGAAATTGTTACTTTTGTTTTTCATAGTTTAGACTGTTAAACTCTTTCTCTTTTTGGCTTCGGCAATGCCCCTTTTTATGACTCGACTAAGTGCTGTCTTGTAATACTTCGTCCACAGTTCCTTGACCCATTCTTCGCCTGAGAGAACCGTCAACAAATCTATACCCTTCATTCCCAGAAGAAATGAGAAGCGAATATAGTCATTGCAGTTTCTACTCAGACGCTCAATGTCGTAAACAATGAGAGCCTTAGCTTTTTTCTTTTTGCAAAGGGTTAATAGATTGGACAAGCGCTTTTTTGAGCCATTCAGACCACTGACTCCTTCATGCGAAACTGTGTTGACTACGGTTAACCCAGATTTTTTAGCCAGTGCTAAACATGCCTGAATTTGCTGTTGGATACCTATGCTACTATCATCCTGACCTTTACAGGCTGTTCTAGCATAAATAATGGCTTTTTTATTCATGATTACCCCCCTTCGTTTCATAGTTATATTTCGCTTCAATTTTTAATAAGGTCTCGATAAATGCTAGTAGCTCAGCGCCGATATCTGTAACCTCTTGGAGAGTCAGTTTCAGGTCAAATTCCTCCTCCAAAATTTGCTTTAGTTCTAGTAATAAATTTCTGCTTATCATAGTTATTCGTTGGCATACAGGCGTGCTTTTACGACACGCAACTGGTTAAAATAAGTTTGCGGTGAGATTTTGAGTTCATTGCGATAATATTTTTCGACAAGCTCTTGGAGCTCTTTTGTGTTGCGGAAGATGAATACAGCCTTACGAGGGTTGGAGCGATCAATGTCTTCGATGGGGAAGAATAAAGAAATTGTGGTCGAAAGAGATAAATCGCTTGTTTGATAGTAATGCTCGTTTAATTGCTGGGTCATAGTTATAAAAAAACTAGGCTGTTAACATAAGCCTAGCTCCTAGGGGGTTATATAAAGTTATCTAACTATTTAGCCTGGGAAGGGAGGTATTTTGGGTTAACGAAAGTGGTTTTGGTTTTGACTCCAATAAGGTCATCGATAGTTGTGCTTATGGCGACCTTCTTGTTTATTTCTCGTCCCGCATTATAAACTTTACGCCAGGCATCTTTATTCTCATAATTTCCACCCCACGCCTCTAATATCTCGTCATAAGACCAGTGTTTAAGCATTGATTTTTTATCTCTAAATAGAACTTTACAGAGAGCATCTTGATCTCCTTCTGGAATAAGGATTTCCTTACCTTTGAAAGACAATCTAAATGATTCATAGGAGAGGTTTGGTTCTATAAGATTGATCAATTTTCTTTTAAGTTTTATTGTGGCGGTTGGAACTTGAAAAGTAATGAAATCGCTTCTTGTTTGACCCATTGATGGAATTTCCCATCCTTGATAAGTATTTTTGTGGGGTTTTGAAACACCTTCTTGTAGACTGATAATAGATATCAGATTCTCAAACTCTAAAGCTATTAAAGTTTCAACAAAATTTATTTTTGCAGGATTTTCTCCAAAGAGAAATGCATCGTACTCGGAGTGTAATGGAATTTTCAATCCATACCGCTTTACGTAATTTGCAATTTCTTTTATAAAGTTATTCTTTTGGTATTCGTAGGAGTATTTTATAAGGTCTGGGTTTTGAATTTCTCTTAGATATTTTCCAGAGATAAAGTTGTTTACACTCTGATTGAAAATTTTAATCAATTCATCTTTACCTTTGACGAGGATAGATTGCATTTCTTTGGAATCCTTATCGCTTAGAGAATAGATG
The DNA here is from genome assembly GCA_012798485.1 of Candidatus Beckwithbacteria bacterium. Classification (GTDB taxonomy): domain Bacteria; phylum Patescibacteriota; class Microgenomatia; order UBA1400; family UBA1449; genus JAAZND01. The sequence continues at coordinate 5,077 of JAAZND010000025.1, forward strand.
TTTGAATAGCGTTTTATGATTTCTGAGGATTTTTCTTTACTAAATAGAAATTGTCTGAGGATGATCAGTTTTACGCTAAAAACTCTTTGACTTCTGTATTCTTCGTCAATTTTTATTGTCATACTTGCAATAAACTGTTGCTTATTGTAGTTAATGTTAACAAATAGCGAGTTTACTATCAATTATGACTGACCAAACTGTTCCACAACTTCTAACCTTATCGCAGGCAAGTAAATTACTGAGTGTTCACCCTAACACCCTTCGCCAGTGGGACAAAAAGGGAATACTTCAATCTGTTCGTTTTGGTCAAAGGAAAGATAGGCGTTATAAAAAAGAAGATATTTTAAGACTTATGCACGGCAGAGATAAGCCGTAGAATTTAACAATCTAACCGCCTAAACCCCAAAAGGGCATGGCAATTAAAACCTTCCCAGGAGAAAGCTCCTCGTCAGAGCACCTGGGAAGGTCATACCTCGAAAGGGGTATGGGTAGTCGAAAGGCTATCGCTGGCGGGGAGCTTTTTGTTTGGATTTGACTTTTCTCCCCAAGCGAAGTTAACATAGCCAACCATATCAAAATATGACAATGAAAATGAAAAATAAGGCTCGAATTATCACTCCACTCGTGATATTGGTTGCCTTTTTACTGCTTGTAGGCGGTTGGCATTGGTATAAGTCCTTCCAGGATAGGTTTGCTGCCCCTCGTAAAGATGCCTCAATGATTAAGTTCACTGTGAGAAAAGAAAATACCATTATGGCTGTAACTGGTAACCTTACCTACTATGGTTTGGTTAAAGACGAAGAAGCCCTTAAATATGCTTTGAAACACACAAAACAAAAGATTACTCCTGAGAAAGATGCCTTAAAGATTGGCAACAATGCCATTAACACTCAATCAGTCTATGAGATCTCCCAATCTATGACCGCTTGGCAGATTGCCGATATTCTTCTTAACAAAGGCATTCCTTGCAATGATCGTTGCGAAAGTTATATCTTCTTTCCAGAACTTCTGCCTGGTGGAGATATATCACCAACCTTACAAGAGAGAATGAGAGCTAAATACTCCTGGGTTAAAACCTTTGAGGATTGTGTCAAAGCTATTGGTCACGACGGTGGACAGGTAACTTCAAAAGAAACCTCAAAGAGAACTGGTCATCCAAGAGTTTGTAATACTACTGATGGTCGTTACTTTGTTGAAGGTAAAGAAGGTTGGACAACCAACCAACCTTATCCCTAAAAGGGGGTGAGAATATGAAGACAAAAATTATCATTGCATTGCTTATTTTGATTAGCTTAGGAGTAGGATTTATCGTATGGAAACATAACAGTAAAGCTCCTGCCATAACTACTAATCAAAAGGATGAAATCTTTACCGATGATGTAACAGTGATCAGAACATTTATGGCAAATCCTAACCTTGAACTCTCCTTTGTTAAAACCGATCTTCCCATGCCATATTTTAGAGTGGGTAAGGTTACTAAGGTCGGCAATGGAGAGAGCATGGAGGCAGTTGAAGACTGGGTAAGAAAAGTTAACATCTATGATCAAAAAGGAATTCTTGATGGGAGGTGTGCTACCTACGAATATCAGCTTGATGCCAGAAGTCACAAATTAACATCTGTTGATATTCGAGGCTTACGACCAAATGAGATTGAAGCTCTGAAAAAAGATGGCATTAACTGTGTTGATTCATACCAAATGCCTAAAATTAGTAAAGCTGATGCTGAAACCATTGCTAAAGGCTATTTGAAACGAGCCGTGCCAAACCTTGATCAAATATGGGAAGAGTTTATTTATTCATTGCAGTCAAATGGTGAGTTGCACCAATGGCTGTGGGAAGATAAAGGTTATAAATTGCCAGAAGGTTTAGAAGGTCGACCTTACTCTTACCCAATTATCCGTATTACTGTTTATGGCAATAAACAGATTCAGTATTGGAATACAGTGTCGTTGTTCCAAAACTAAGGTTTATCAGAAAACCCTATCATTAGGTGCCCGCCAACAATGGGAAAGTATTTTCTGGCGTCATAGACCAGATACAAAGATAAACGAATAAGCAGGGAATATCAAGTTGTATTGTCACTTTCCCCAAATTCCTGCAACAAATGCCCAACGAGGTCGGTGAAGCTGGCACGAGGTAGAACTATGCCACCCCAGGCACGAAAGCCCTACACAAGTCAACACAGGGGGTCACACCTCAGAAGAACATGCCACCAGTCTCTTTGGTTTCTATCTTTGCTTTCCACACTTCCCAGATAAACTTATTTACATCTTCTTCGTTTACCAACTGAGCCAAAACCTCACTTGATCTATCCAACATTGGTAAAAGCCCACGCCCGTGTCTCATATCCTGTATAATTCCATAAACCTCCATTTTCAGCTGATCCTTAGTGATTGAGGGGATTCCATGACTTTCGGGCATCTCCTCAGGAAACCATTTTTTAGCATATGCTTCCTCAAACAGTTTAATATACTTTTTGAGTTCTTCTACAACATCCTTCTTATTGAGTTTTAAAGCAAGGATACCGATGTAGCATGCCCTCTCCATAATTCTCGGTTCTGTGTAGCCACATGCGTCTCCCTCCTCATCAAGAAGCATTTTATGAGCAAAGTTGCTTATAATTTTAATGGCGTCCTTAGCTATTTGGTCTTGATTTCTTTGTAATGCTCTCAGTCCCATTTTTGCAGCTGCTTCCACCAAAGAGTCAAATGCGAGGTTATCTTTTATCTTTTTAACATCATGAGCAAACCATTCAGTCTGAAAAATATACCAACCTACTTGCTTTTCCAGTTCCGCTTTGTCTTTCGTCCATTTGTCGTCTTGTGTCAAATCAAGCAACAAACATCCAATATCTGCTATCATATCTCCGAAGGTATTAACCAAAATGTGATTGGGGTTCTTCATTTTCTCAGATAGAAATCTGAGGGTAGACCGCAATTCTTCGACTACGACAAAAAACACATGCTTCCATTTTTTTTCATCATTAGGTTTAGCTTCTGTAGCAACCTTAGCTACCTGGAAAATAAGTGAAGATAGATTATCAAAAGGTGTTGCCAGGTTAGTCTGTGTTACAAAGCTATCATCCAATACACCCGCAGTCATTGCAACATAGGTATAAAGGATAATTTTCCTCAAATGCTCCATCAAAGATCCCAATTCTATTTTGAGATTGAAATATCGTGTGGAGATCATTTGAGACATGATAGCCGTATAGGTGTTAATGACTTCTCCCAGAACAACATTAAACTTATTGGTTAATGCGCTTATGGCAATCTTATCCAGCATGTCGTAAACAGATATAAACTCGTGGTGTAGACCTTGTTTAATAGCAATCGGAGTAATTTGAGAATATGCCACTGCACCTTGAAACAGCGCTTCTTGATAATTGAATTTAATGGCGCTGTCTAAGAGTTCATCCAAATATCCTCTACATTGTTTAAATATCGGACTTTCTACTTTATGTTTAGTGAGATAGTTAATTTCACTTGCTGATTGGCAAAGCTGAACAAAAATAGAGATGACTCTTGTAACCCCCTCATTATCATTGTCTCTCATGTAGTTTTCACCAACTGCAACAAGTCTTTCAAGTGGTGGGGTCAAAAACGCACGGGAATCGCTGGTAGTTGCCAGAAGAAATCCTGCAGGTAAAACAAAGGAGGAATCCTTCCTCGTTTGGAAGTATTTCTGTAGTATTTGAATTACAACCTGCAAAACTCCCAACGCTGAACTTCTCTCGTTGGAAGCAACAAGTTTATCATGATAATCGAATAAGTAATTCAGTCTGCTATTGATATAAGCAAGTTCTGGTTGCAGATATTGGTATGAGGTAGCAATAGCTTCTTGCTTAGTGACTTTTTCATCCAGTTTTGGTTGCTTCAATAAAACTTCAGCTATTTCTTCAGCTCGTTTGTAAATCGAATCTAACTTTTTCAGTGCCTGATTAGATGCAATGTTAAGAACATTTGTTGGGTTTAGCCGTTGTTGCACTCTTTGGTAAAAAATAAAAGTGCAGTAAAAAACTGTTCCAATAAGAAATAAGGTCGCTTGAAATGATGCCACTGAAAGCCCTAAACCTAACTTCCCAAACAATAAAGAAAAAGTGAATACCGTTAAAGAACAAAGACTGATCAAAAAGAATATAAAATTATGGAAGCTATCTTTTACTGCTATCTCGTAAAACCCAACTGGTATACGCTCTGCTGCATTTCCCATGAGAAGGATGCTAAGTGAAAAAATGATAGCAAGGATACCACCGATCATCGCTGCTACTGCCGTAAAAAAGGTTGCAGCATCGCTTCTTGGGAAGCCTGGATCAATAAACCTTCCGAGGAAGATAACACAGCCAAGAAGTAGAGAAAAATAAGCAACAAAACAAAGAGCGCCTTTGTAGGAATTAAAGAAAGGAAGGATCTGATAACGAAGCCTACTTACCAGTTTTAATTTCCACAGATAGAAACGGAATACAACATTTTTCTTGAACTCTTTTAACTTTGTTCTAAAATTCTTCTGGATTGGCAACAAAGCATTCTTTACCTTTTTAAGGTATTTTTTACCTGTTTTTAACAGTAGGTCTTTGTTTCTAATCTTCAGCTTTCTTTTTGTCATGTTTCTATTTCAGATGAACTAAAAAATCTATGATTAAAAAGGCTCTAATTAAGTAATCTTTTCTTCCGTAACTTGTATTCTCGCCATGTATTATCTTATGCCGATTAAAATTAAATGGTGTTTCAAGTGGTTGCCCCTTTTGTGACTTTTGAAATAAGATATTTAGAAAAATATCATCTGCTAAGTCATCCATGCTCGTTGTCATCGTTTTGGATCGATTTGTTCGAAATTGACTCTTCCTCCCAATTTTTCTTACCACCCCTCCCTGGATGTAATCGTCATAACTACATTGCCAGGAGATCTCCTTAGAATTGAGATAATCTGACAACAAGCCATCGATTTGAGAAATTAAAGTCGGCAGTATTGCTTCTATCGGATTGGCTTTCTTATTAGAAGAGTTTTTTAGAACTAAAACGCAATTTCTAAGAATTTTTAATCTTTTTTCTAACAGCATTTTATCTTTCCAATTTGAAACCATTGTTTCCAAGTTTGCCCACTGATTACCAGAGAAGTAATCTACAAAAAACTTATTTACAGCTTTATCTTGGCGACCTTCCCCTTTATCCAGCCTCATCACTTCAAAAACTAATGTTATTGGTAAACTGGGGCTAATAAACCATTTGTATTTTTGCAGAACCCCAACCGCTTTTTGTTCTGCGATATTATATTGTTTTTGGAAATCCTCCCAGAATTTCCCAATACTTTCGAATGCCGATTTGTTTTGCTCAGTCCACTTATTCCAGAAGTCTATCTGCGGTTTGAGAGAGTTAGTAATTGTATCAGCCATTAGCCTGTATTGCTCTGTAGCCTGTTTTAGTGGCTCAATGAACTGCAATTGGGTTTGTTGAATTTGCCTGGCTACTTCGCTTATCCCCTTTATAGATTCTTTGATATAAGAACTTGTGTCTATTGCCTGCTTAATGATATTTGAGTAGTCTCTATTGAAAGATATAAGAGTTTTTTGAACATCAGCTATTAAAGGCTTAAAACTGGCAGCAAATTGTTTTAGTTTGTTGTCCTCATAAGTTTTAATTGCGGCTCTGAAGTCATGAAAGAAATCCTCTGTCTTTTTAAGATATTGGAAAGTGTGCTTTTCATTACGAACGAATGCATTGACAATCGCAAGCAAATCTGGGTTAGGGATATGTTCAAACTCTTTAAGTGTCAACTTTGGTTTAAGAAGCTGATTATGGAGGATTTGTTGAACAAATTGTTTGTCGGTCAACCTTTCATTACCGAGGATTTTCAGGAAATTTTGTGTATCCCCATAAGAAATATACTTGATTTCGACACCACCTAATCCAGGTAGGCTTAACCTGGTGTTATTTTTATGCAACCCCAATAGGGTCGTGTTAGTTGTCTTTTTTGCACCATTTGTTTTTGCCATCTGTATTCACTTGGGCAGTCAATTTAGTTTGTATGCACTACTGATAATAGCGTCAAAACTGTTAATTCTGCTTACTGCTGTATGAGGAAGGAGCTTGTAGATCCACTTCTTTTTTGTAGCTCCTGAAGCGATCTTACACCATTCTTCTGCTTGTCTTGCCTTCTCTAATACCTCTGGGTCTTTTTTATCAAGTTTGCTTTTATCCTTAACTTCAACTAAGTAAGTAGCGTCCTTGCGCTCAACTATAAAATCAGGATTGTAATTGCCGTAAATATACTTAATCGGCAATTGCCCGTTCCTAAGTCTCACCCAACTGGAAACAGTTTTGTCTTTTTCAAGAGAGTCAGCGAGTAATTTCTCTTGAGCAGAGTCAAAAACATAAGCAGGGTAAACGCTCTTATTGTAACCCTCAATAATGTTTCCTCTGGATTCCGATTCGCTAACTTCGTCCTTATCTAATGGCACAGCCGAGGCTTTAACTACTTTCAGGTATGGCTCAAAAGGAATCTCCTCATCCAGCAACCGATAATCGATCTTTGTTTGCTCGTCCAACTTTTCTCTAAGTTGAGGCAAGATGTCATTCAGAATAGTCTGTTCATGCAGTTTTACCAGCTTTGATAATTCTTTGCCTTCTATCTGTAACTGGTCGAGATAGTGTTTGACCAACTTTTGTAATATCTCCTTGAAGGAGATATCAAACTCGGACATTTCAAGAAGAATTAGCCTTACAATTCTATTAACTGGGTTGATTTCTTCTTTTACTTCAATCTCTCCCGCCTCTTCAGTTTTTCTTGAGACAATATCTGCCTTAATAATTTTTGGTTTTATTTTCTTTAGTTCTTCTAATCGAAGTTTTATTGGGAAAAACTCAAGTTTATTACTGGTATAGATTTTTTCTTCTACCTTCGGGATCTTAATCCAGAGCTTTTTATTTCCTGTTGGTTTAATCTCAACTGTTTTTAATTCTTCTTTCTTTTCTGCCTTCTTAACTCCTAGCCCTTCTGCCACTTCATGGGCAACTGCTACGACTCTTGCAAAATTATCGTGAGAGATAATATCCAAGGAATCCAGTTCCTCAACTCCCGTAAGCTCCCCAAATGGCAACCTAAGCCCTCTCCCGATAGTTTGTTCGATTAAAGTCTTACTGATTGATGCCCTAAATGGAATGATTGTGTAGACATTTTTGACATCCCACCCCTCTTTGAGCTTGTCGACATGAACTACAATTTCGTTCTTGTTGACTGGGTATGGTTCTTCTAAGCGGAGGAGCTGATTGATTGAATCCACCTCGCTCTCGCTGGTTATAAGAAGAGTTTTATCCTTATAATAACCATCAAAGAAATTATCGCTTTCGATCAGGGCTTTAACATCTTTGGCGTGCTGGATATTCTTGGTTGTGATAAGAGTTATAGGCAGAACGAATGGCAACTTGTTATTCTTGCAATATGCCTCAATCAGCGCTTTCTTTTCTCGGTGTCTTCTTATTCCATCCTCAAGTTTTACCAATTCAAGATCACCTTTGTAGGTATAGTCGTCGCTTCGGGCAATAACATAGGGAATTTTGATATAACCCCCCTTAGCACCGTTGCCGTTGCGCTTACTTTCCAAAGCCTTTTTAGAATCATTTATAGCATCTCCTAGCGTATAAGAATAAACAACATTGTTGCTAATTGGTGTAGCGGTAAACTCAAGTCCTAATTCTGGTTTAAGGTGATTTATTGCCTTAATCGACTTTACCCCTCGATAGCGATGGCTTTCGTCCATCAAGATAACCAAATCTTTTTGCTGAAGCAGTTCGGCAAAGCTCGAACCCAGGGTTTCCTGATAACGGTGGAATCTAAACTCAACATCGGTTCGCTCATTGAAAATCTTCTGGATGTTAAAGACATAAATGTTAACTGCATCAAAGAGTTGGTTGCCAAAACTGGCATAGGTGTAGTTTTCGCCTGTAATAAGATTAAACATCGGAAAGTCTGTTAAGCCATCTAGCACATACTTCTTGCTTGAAGGAGTAAAGTTATCAATAGTCTTGGTATAAATTGTTTCACCTGGAGTCAAAATAAAGAAATCTTTTAATCCTTTAGTGTAGTAAAGATAAGCAATCATTGCTGCCATCAGTCTCGTCTTACCCACACCTGTTGCCAATGCAAAGGTAAAAGAGGGAAACTCTGTATCAAACTTAATGTTGCCAACCAATCTTGCTTCAATATCCTCCAATCTATCCCTACCCAGTTTTACTCCTGAGAGGATTGAATCGAGTTTAACGAGTGAAAGCTCTTGAGGTTTTCTGAGGCTTAACTCTTTAGTTAATTTTTCTAATATGTTTATGCTCATACTTTGAATTTCTTAAGTAGCACATCAGGAATTTTCCTGATTTCTACATTTTCTGGTAACTTAATTTTACTCGATATTGTTTTGGCGTAGATAATGATATAGTCGGCTGCGTCACCAACTTCTCGTAACAAAGCATTCACATAACCTTGATTAAGATATTGCTCAGTTACATGGGCTATCGTCTTTCCTGAAACGCCATGCAAGGCGTTATCGGGATGGAGTAGCTTAAATCCCTCAACCTTCAGAACCGCTCGAATCAAAGCGCCGTTATATACTTTTGGATTAAGAACAGTTAATCTCAAATCGTCATCCGCCACAAAAAGGCTATCTCCAAGCTCAAAGTATTTGAAACCACCTCCACCTTTCCATCCAATTTCTTTACTGATTCCACTTTGATCCTCTCCAGAAATTACTCTTTTAAGTCTTGGAATTATATGTGATTTGGCATGCTCTCCAAGTTCAACCATTGCCCATCTTCTGCCTAACTTATGGGCGACAGCACCAGTTGTCCCTGAACCTGCAAAACTGTCCAAAACAAGATCTCCTGGCTTTGTAGCCAATTCTATAATTGACCTAATCAAAGCCTCTGGTTTTTTGCTCTGCTTAAAGTCAACTCCTCCTTCAAGATGAAGGGCTGCGTTCGGGAATTTCCATATGTTCGAAAGTCGCTGCCTTTTTACCAATGTTCCATCTTTCTTTTTTTCAACAATCTCTCTTAACCAAGCGACTATACGCCCATTCAGGAAGTAAGTCTTAGTAAGTTGTCCTGCGTATTTACCTTTTGTCGGAATATATTCAATATAAGACAATCCTTTTCGAGGTATTTCTGGTCGAATTTGTAAAATTGTCCCACCACTTGGGTTGTAATCAGCAAAAACACTATCAAAATGTTTGTAGTAGTCGTCCACAGAGTCGCTCGCTCTAAACTTCTTGATTTCATAATTCTCACATTCAAATATCTTAATTTCCCCGATATTTAATCTTTGAATTGTTTTGATAAGTTTTGAGCCCCCTGGATTTAATAAGGCTTTATTATATCCCTTGACGAAGCCTTCTATTTCCACCTCTGTCATCGCCTGCAAAACACCTTCCTCTTTAAGAAGTTTATAGTTCTTGGCGTAGACAAGAATATACTCGCTAACATCAAAAATTAAACTTTGTTGTCCTACGCCTGCCACATCTTTTACTTGGATTGTGACAAATGCTACAAAATTATCAGCACCAAACTTTTCGTCCATTATCATTTTTAATCTGGCAAATTCTCTTGAATCAATATGCACAAATATAAGACCTCTCTTGTTTAGTAATTTGTGTAGTAACTCGATTCTGTCTCGCATCATAGTTAGCCATATTGAATGCTCTAAACCATCATCGTAATACTCAAAAGCCGAACCAGTATTAAAAGGAGGATCGATATAAATCAATTTGACTGTGTTCTGAAAGTCTTGTAAGAGTGCTTTTAGGGCAAGAAGATTGTCACCTTTAATTAGGATGTTATCGGAGTCTTTCTCGCCATAGGTTTCCCTCTCAAGCAAAATACGAGGTTCAGAAACTCTTGGGTCTTTTTTGTCAACCCAAAGATATTCCTTCTTGTCAGGGTCATAATAAAGACTTTTATCTTTGTTATACCAAGTTAATTCTAATTTTTTATCGTTTTTAGCCATAGTTATAAGTTTTCTACTAAAAATCTTTGCACTCCTTCAAGCATAGCTTTAACATCGTCTGCTTTGTAATCGCCAAACTTACCGTGATCAGCACTATCTCTAATTGCCTTCCATGCCTGAATCTGTTTTTGAATCAATCGGCTATAAACTTCTTTATCTGTTATCTGCAAGTTTTGTATTTAACGATCCTATGTCATCACCCGATTTAATTTCAACGGCGTGTTTCTGTGCAATTTGCCTTAAGCCATTCTCCAATACAGCACCTACCAGAGAAGCTGCGGGGTCTTTATAGCTGTTGCCCAAGAGGTGTTGAGCCATATCAATGAAGTCTGTAAAGATCTCGGCGCTTACTAAGTCTTTTACTCTGGTTAAATATCCAAGTTCCAAATCTTCTTTTAATGCCGTTAGGATGCCTATACCATGATCCACATCACTTGGGTGAGCTGTTTTAACACCCTCAATAAAGTTTTTGTAGTATGGGCTGTCCTCGCCACAAACCATAGAGATAAAGTTTTGTGAGTTATTCTTCCATTCGTGAAATAAGGGGCTATTAACAGTAGAGGGTGCAATAACATGCTCAGAACTGTTACTTCTTTTTGTAGCAGCAACCCTTTGCCCTTTTTCGAGCAGTTGTCCGACCCGCTCAATCAATTTACTTGTCACTGAGTTCATATTTTTATTTTCATTAACTTTTCTAAATCCTCTGGCTTATATCTCCTGTCTCCTCGTTTATTGATCTTAATTGCTTTCAGCTTACCGCTTATATCCCAGCGTCTTAATGTCTCTATATGGACATTTAAGATCTCAGCAGCTTGCCTAATTGTCAACAGTTTTGGTAACTCGTCTTTTGATTTTGGCATACCTCAACAAAAGTATACTAAAACCAACAGCAAATTGGTATACTGTTTCTATGGGAAAAATTAATGCCAAATGGCACTTGAGCCATAAAATGCCCAAGAACCCAACCTTGGATCAAAGAGTCGAATGGCATGTTCAACATGCCAAACACTGTTTTTGCCGTCCTTTGGGTGGGAAGATTTTGGAGGAAATAAAGAAAAGAGGGATACGGATTTGAAATAAGGAGTATAATTGAAGGTGAAAGTATGAAAATAAAACTTGATTTCTTAAGACCTCGATTGTTTAATGTTCTCCTTACGATGACTGTTTTTCCCTTACCTTTTATTCAAGAAAGAGCCAGGTATCCTGAAGGCGGGTATGAAGTGGCGCATTACCGCCCGATCTTTTTACTTGCCACCTATCTTCAAATGCAGGATTGGTATCCGTTTTTCTTGATGGTTGGGTTGCTACTTGTTATTTATTTTGTAGTTTCAGGAGTTGGGGTTGGAATAACCGCTTTAATAAAAATCAAATGTCAAGAATAAACGCTAAATGGCATTCGGCTAACAAAATGCCCAAAAACCCCACACTTGACCAGAGAGTTGAGTGGCATATTGAGCATGTTAAAAATTGCCAGTGCCGTCCTTTGGCTGGAAAGATTTTGGAAGAAATTAAAAAGAGAAAAATTAAGATATGAATATTAAGCATTTGGCACTGTTAATAATCGGAGTTATTCTCACCCTTCTTGGTTCTTTATGGTTTTTACAAGGGACGGGAATTGTCCATCTTAATCCTGTGATGTGTGTCGCCGAATGCAAACCAATTATAGGAACCTCTCCAACATGGACTGTTATTGGTGCAGTTACCTCAATTGTAGGAATCGTTATTGTTGTTAAAAATAGGAAATTGCGAGTTTAGTCTTTCCAATTCCACCACTTCAATTTTTCTGGATCACGACCGCCTTTGGCGTAATAAACCGCACAACGGAACACATAAAGAAGACACCGATCTTGTGTTTTGC
>JAAZND010000026.1 GCA_012798485.1 Candidatus Beckwithbacteria bacterium
CCAAACAAAGACTTATCAAGTTTAAAGGGACTAAGAAAAACTTCCATCTTCACCTTAAAGAATGTGAATGGAGATGGAAACAAAACCCTAAACAACTTGAACAAAAACTTGTCGAATTGTTAAAGTGCTAGTCTAGACCCATTATAATTCACATTATTATAATTACTCCTATAAAATTCCTTGATTTTTTCAATATCATAAATTCTGGCTTGAGCGTGAACTTGCGAAAAATTTTTAAATTCTATAAAAGTTTTATTGGGCATATTTTCCTGCCTAGCCGTTAAAAATAAATCTTGAGTATTAGAATAGCAAAGTAAATCACTCAAAGTTCTCCCTGTAAAATAATATTTTCCTAACTGCACTGGATGAGTGAAACCAATTCCATCTTGATCTGATCTGATAATATTTTTCTGTAAATATTTAGGATCAATTTTATTATAAAAAGCCAAAGCAATATAAGCATCTGCAAAATCTTTATCTATGTAAATTTTTTCATAATCATTTTCAATATTTTTTATATAAGAAACTAAATTTTTAGAATCAAAATAAAAATTGGCATTATCGTATTTAAGTGGATAAATCAAAAAATAATTAAGATAAAAATCCAAAAAATAAAAAATAAAAATTAAGGAAAAGAAAACTGTTAAGATATATTTAGCCATCATCATTTTGATAAAATGATAAAACTGTATTAAACCAAGACCAATAATTATTGATATAAATGGATAAAGAATACTAGCCCTTAATGGATGGGGCGGACCAGTCAACGCAGAAGGAATCGGTGCGATAAAAAAAATCGCCTTTAAAATATTATTCTGATAATTGGCTTTTTCTTTAAATAATCTAAAAAGTCCCAACAAATAAAAAGGCAGTAAAATCATAAAAAATTCACCAAAGCCTAAAAATGATAAATGATTTTCTGGACTTCCTTCCATAAATAAAAACTTAGGCAGTAATGAAGCGGCGTAATTATGAGAAAAATCTTTAAATAAATATATTAATGAATTAAAAAATAATTTACACATATATTGGAAATATTTTGCATTATTTTTTAAAAAACAAAAATTCATGGAGTCAGTCACTCTTGCCGCAATGCTTTCATCCTTAAAAATGGAAACTGCATTAAATCTAGAAGTTCCAGCTGAATTAAATAGATAAAAAGAAATTGGAATAATAAATAGTAAAAAGCTGATTAAATTATATTGATATTTTTTAAACTTATCTTTTTTAGAAAAAAAATCAAAGATTAAATAAATTCCTAAAAAACCTATAATCAATCTGTAAGCAACATATGTATAAAAAGTTAGAGCTAAAAAAAGACTGGAAATGATTGCATATTTTTTATTATCACTTTTTTGAGATAAAAGAAGATAATAAATTCCCATTATAAAAAACATCAAAGCCAAATTTGCTTCTCTAGCTTGTCTAGAAATTTCTACTCCCCAAGGAGAAACTGCACAAATAAAAGCCGCTAAATAAGCCAATTTTTTATCTTGAAAAACTAATAAAGTCAATTTATAAACATAAAAAACAATCATAAATCCAGCAATAATAGATGGAACCTTGACTGAAAAATCATTAAGATCAAAAATAGCAAGAAAAGGAACTGTTAAATATATATAAGCTGGAAGTTTATAGTCTCCAAAAGCTTTAAAAATAAGAGGAAAAGATTTTCCCCATTCATCTTTCCCAGTTTTTAAAATTGAATAAGCATTATAGCCGATGCTCATTTCATCATTGGTCAATCGAGCTGGTGATTTAGTAACAAGAAATAATCTTAAAAAAATGGTTATGAAAACAAGAAAAATAAATAGAGAGTATTTAAAAATTTTATTCATTGCTTTTACCATTATCCCATCTTAAATAAAAAAAGACTACCAATAAAATTCCCAACATACTTAAATAATTAGCTATTTGATTAACCCCTTTTTCATCCCAGTAAAAATCTAAGATATGTTCTCCTTCCTCAATCGGACAAATATAGACAGAATTTTTAATTTCACAATTAATTTCTTTATTATCTAATTTGATATGCCAATTAGGAAAAACATAGCGATTAATTTGCAGTTTACCAGAAGTAGTCGCCTCTATTTTTAAAAGCAATTTCTGAGTTTTATCTTTTAAGGTTTCAATATCAAAATCTCCATCAACAATTCTAAAATTTTGAGAAGTGGGTCCGATCTTACCCATATCAAGTTCCTGAGGTAAATAATCTGGAATAATTAAGCTAATCTTTTCTCTAATATAATCTGCGGAAGGATCATAATCTTCTGCAATTGTGCTGTCGCCTAATTTATTTGGGGTAAAATATGGTTGATTTAAAAACATAATCATAACAGCAAAAATAAAAACCAGCCAACGATATTTAGCTTTCAATAAGGCTATAAATGCAACTAAAAGACTTAAGATAAAAGAAGCAATCCCCAAAAATCGCCATGGAAATTGGATAAAAGAAAGAATAGTCAATTTATCCCAAATAAATTTTGATTTAAAACTTAACAAAAAAAGTGATAATAAAAATAAAAAGGCAAAAAAAAGAAAATTAACTAATTTTAACTTTAATCTTTTTTTAACAAACACATTAAAAAGCAAAAGTAAAAAAGCCAAGGCAGCAATGATTAAAAGTTCATTGCCAAGATAAAAAGAGATATCATCTTCTAAACCTTCAATGGAACCACCATAACCCCAGTTGGGAATAAATAATTGTCTTAAATAAACAAAATGATAAGCAAAATTGCTAAAACCTTCAGTCAGAGTTTTAACACGAGTAAAGTTTTGCTGTAAAAAAGCTGGAACTAAAAAGAAAGCAGCAAGCAAAAAAGCGTTGATAAAACTCAATAATAATATAAAAACGCTTTTATATTGTTTTTTGGCAATAAGTAAGAAAAGCGATAATAATCCCCAAAACGCCATAAAGGTAACAACTGAAATATTATGAGCCAGTAAAAGTCCAGTCAAGGATAAAGTAAGTCCTAGATAATTTGTTTTAGTATTTTTTGCTAAAAGCTCTAAAGTAAAATAAAAAACCCAAGGGAAAAAGGCAATTGCTAAATATTCCGCCAATGCTCCTCTAACATATAGATTGAGCGCATGATATGGTGCAAAGGTAAAAGCCACACTCGCAAGTAATCCTCCCCATTGATTAGTTATTTTTTTGGCAAGAAAATACATTCCCCAAAAACCAAAAATCGAAATTAATATATAAGTAATCTTGAGACTAAGTAAAATCGAAAAGCCAAGTAAAATAAAAATTTCTGCCAGAAAATAAGCAAGCGGG
>JAAZND010000027.1 GCA_012798485.1 Candidatus Beckwithbacteria bacterium
ATGCCTTTTTCTAGCTTTAATTTTTCTTTGAGTAGATACTGCTTGAGCATGAATAGCTACATAGATATTTTTCCAACGATTTCGTTTTAACTCTCTGCTGACAGTTGAAGGTTGACGATTTAATCTGTGAGCAATTTGTCTAATTGAAATATTTTGTGACTTCCAAATAGCAATCAGATCTCTTTCTTTAGAAGTCAGTTTGTTTATTTTTTTCATACTTTGCATTTTACTGCAAAGTGTTGCTTTTCCATTTAGAACTTAGGGATGGTAAAACAACTTCAACTTTATTTTGATTTAATTGATTTTGATATAGCCTTGTTTGAATTGTCATTGGCGATGCTAATAAACCAATTTTTTTATATTTGCCTAAACTTACTTCATTAACTACAGCATCGATCATAGAAATAAATGGTTTTTCTGTCTGATTTTGTAATTCCGGTAATATTAAATGTGCCATATTGCAAGCCATAGCAAAATAGCAAACTGGTATCTGCGACAATCTACTTACTCTATCTCGCAAAATAGAAAGCGCTACATTTTTATTTTTTTTATTGCAAAAAAAATCAGGCACCGGAATTGAGTCGATAATAATTTCCGGATAATCATTGTTATTTGCTGCGCCAAAGATACTCCCGACTTGCTTCGATTATCAACTGATACAGCTGAGCTGAAGCATCGAGCCCCATACCACCTAAGACACCAATAATTTTATGATTTATTTTTTTCATATATTCTCCTATTTAAATTAATTAACAAAAAACCCTTGCAGCTCACCAAAAAAAATTGGTTAGTCACAAGGGCTTTCAAAAATTGAAGGCGGTGCCACCTTGTTTTATCAAATTGTCACCAATTTGAACTTAACAACCGACTCTTAAAAATGACATCGGTTTGAAGTGTGGTTACGGACTTCTACCGGGAAAAACTACTCAGTGTAAACTTTTTGCCTTTCCAGCTCCAGGGCCCATTCTCCCTATCAACGCTCTTCTATAAGAAATTAGAACATAAATCAAAAAATAGTGTCAGAGGTGGGAGTCGGACCCACGACCTCAGCGTTATGAATGCTGTGCTCTAACCAACTGAGCTACCCTGACATAACTAATTTAAAATGCAAAATGAAAAATACAAAATTTAAAGAAGAAAAATAAATTAAAAATAATTTTTAGTTTTTCATTTTTAATTTTAAATTAATTGGTAGCGGGTCCCCGGTAACGCTCCAGAGGTTAAGCGAGGTTATGAGCCTCGCGGGATACTTACCCCCCACCCGCTATATGCAAACTACGAAACAAAATATATCTTATCAAATTTACCTTTTTTAAGCAATTTTAATTTAGAGAAAAATTATAGGATTTATAAAAACAAATTCAACCAATTTTGCAAATTATTGCTTGTTTTTACAAGTTCTTTATTTTGAGAACTATATAGTCGATAGGCAGAAGCATTATTTTCCTCCTTGAGACTATTTGGTAAAACCACCATTTTTTCTCCAGGTTTAATCATTTTTAATTTATCTCTAATTTCTTTTTCAATATATTGAGCATCTTTTCTCTTATTTTGATCTTGAAGATAAAAAAATTTTTCTTTTTTTAAATCTTCAACTTTATCTTGAGCCAATTTAATTCTTTCTTCCACTTTAATAACCCTAAAACTATTTTCAATAATACCCACCACAAGAAACATGATGACACAAACAAAAAAAATGGTGAGTAAGCGACCGAATCTCATCTTTACAAAAATCCTCAGTTTTGCTATTATAAGCTAAGTTTTTTATAAAATAATTTCTGTCTCAAAATTACATCATGGCTCTTAACCTAGATCAAACTCATCAAAACTTTTTAAACTTTCTGCAAGAAAAAGGTAGAGCTTCTGCTACTATTTTAGCATACGGTAATGATATTGAGCAGTTTTTAACTTTTCTCAAAGGAAAAAATATCAATGAAATAGAACAAGTCTCTGTTAATGATATTGAGGACTTCAAAAACCATCTTTTGCAAAATAAATACACTACTAAATCGGTTGCAAGAAAATTAAATTCAATCAAAACTTATTATAAATATTTAGAAAAAGAAGGTTTAATTAAAGAAAATCCTAGCCAAAAAGTTGAACATCCTAAATATATTCTCACACCTCCTAGGATTTTAACCAAAATGGAATATCGCAGTCTAAGAGATGTGGTAAGAAACGATCCTAGAATGTATGCTATTGTAGAGCTATTTTTACAAACCGGCATTAGAATTAGCGAACTGGCAAGATTAAAACTTAAAGACATCCAAAACAACAAAATTACTATCAATGCTTATGAATCTCATATTACTCGTACTATTCCTTTAAACAAACCAGCTCAAAATGCCATTAATGAATGGTTAATGCTTCGCACTCAAAGCGAAAATGATGAATTATTTATTACCAAGACGGGAAAACCATTTCAAGTAAGAAATATCCGCACCTCCATGGATCGTTATTTTCGCCTGGCTGATATCAAAAATGCCACCGTTAATGATCTTAGACATACTTTTATTGCTCATCAACTTAAAGCTGGAACTCCTTTAATTTTGGTTTCAAAACTGGCTGGGCACAAAAGATTGTCTACTACAGAAAAATATCTTGAATTCATCAAAGAAAGCAATGGGCAGGAAAACATGAAACTTGAAGCTTTATAATTTTCTCTGAAATTGAAAATCCCAGATCATCTGTGATATTTTGGGTACCACTTCTAAAACTTCACTTTCCTTAATCCCTTCAGTTAAAATACATAAACCATAAGGATTAGCAGCTAAAACCAAACCACAATCACTGTAAATCTGAATCCCATTTCCGATTTTATGGACCACTTGAACATTTGCAGGAATTCCTGCTGGGATACGATCTTCATATTCGGTTTGAGTCAAACTATCCAAAAATAATTGTTTATCACTTTGATTTTGAAAAATTTTATTATTATAAATATCAATCAATAACAACGTCATATCTTTAGCTGAGGTTGTATTGTCTTCTATATTTGTCTGATTCATTTTTCTAGAAGAAACAAAAGCTTGAATTTTGTCTATACCTGCTTTTTGGGCTAAAACATAAACCGCAGTATTGTCACTATATTTTCCCGCAAAAGATACCAAATCCTGATAAGTATATTGCGAACCGAATTGTTGATTAATCAAAGTTCCACTTCCATCCTGAACATCCTTCCTTGCCAAAGTATAAACTTCCCCTAAGTCTTGCTCTCCATTTTCTACTTGTCTTAAATATTCAACCACAATAGGAATTTTATTAATTGAAGCTGCTGGATAAGTTTTATCATAATTTTCTCCTAACACATAATTATCTTTGATAGAATAAAACAGCCAACCATATTCACCTTGTTTATCGATTAGTAAATTGTTAATCTTTGCTTTCAATTCTTCAGCAGAAAGATTGGTCCATTGAGACACATAGCTATTTTGATCATTGCGCTCAGCAGTAAATTCATATTTTTTCTCTGGTAAAATTTGGATGTTAAAATTCTTAGCAGGTTGATTCAAAAACCAAATCAAAAAACAAAGTATAGAAATAAATAAAAATAACCAAAACGGTTTTCTCTTGTGTAAATTAGAATTTATTTGTTTTAAATCTTGCATATATTTTTAGGAAAGAAGTTTTTTTATCTCAGGCAAAAATAAAAGTCCTTGTTTAGGTCCAACCTTACTTACAACAGAAGCGGCATTATAAGCGGCGATTTTTAAACTATCGGCGATAGAAAACCCAAGAATTTGTCCAGCCACAAAAGAAGAACCAAAGCTATCACCAGCCCCAGTTTCTTCAACAGTTTTCGCTTTTACAATATCCTGAAAATAGATTTTTTTATCTTGAGTAAAAACTCGAGAACCTTTTCTGCCTTCCGTAATCAACACCATTTCACAGCCCAATTTTAACACGTCTTTCTGTTTAAATTCTTCATTGCCATCTTTGCCAAGCAAATCCAAAAATTCTTGTTTGTTTAAAATTAAGATATGAATAAAAGGTAAAAAACTCAATAATGTTTTTCTGTCCTCAAGCTCACTTCCTCCTGGATTGAAAGCAATTTTAATTTGCTTATTTTTTGACAAACCAATCATCTTGGCAAGCAATTTAAAATCTCCTCCCAAACTTGAAGCATAAATCCAATCAGCATCAAGTCGATCCCAGTCAACTTTATACCAAGACAATAAATTAGAGGCAGCTCGATGTACCAAAATAGTTCTTCCCCCATCCTGGCCTACCAACACTATACTACTACTGGTGGGTTTTTTAGCTGTTGCTTGTAAGTGGACAAGGCTTACGCCTTCATCTCGAAGTTTAGCTCTCACAATTGAAGCCCAATAGTCTCGTCCCACGCAAGCTATGAGTCCAGTTTGCAAACCCAAACGCTCGAAACAAACAGCTACATTGGTAGCTCCACCTCCAGTTGTCATAAGATTATCATCAAGATTAATTTTCCCGCCATATTCGGTACACAACATCGGTCCTTCTTCTTTTTTATAAATTTTAAAATCTGCAGAAGTTAAATAAATATCAATGGTAGCACTACCAAAACATAAAACATTAAATTTCATGGTCTCATTTTAACAAAGAAGCTAAATTGTTAAAAGTCAGCTAGTAATTTGTAAAATTTTTTCTTCAATTCCTTTTTGATCAAGTTGATAATAATGTAAAAGTTCATCTAAACTACGACTCGACTGACCAAATTCACCCTTAACTCCATGACAAAAAACCGGCACAGGAAATTTTTCTGCCAAAAACTGAGCAATCCTACTTCCCAGTCCGCCAATAATCTGATGATCTTCAATGGTTAAAACTTTTTTGGTTTTTTGCGCTGACTGTAAAACCAAATCTTCAGCCAAAGGTTTAAGGCTATTTAAATTGATCAACTCAACATCAAGCTTTCCTACTAAGTTATTCGCTGCTTGCAAAGCAAAATAAGCCATCGGGCCAGCGGTAATAACTGTTAAATCACTACCTGGTCTCAAAACCTCTACCTGACCAATTTTAAAATCACTGGTAAAGTTGGGTAGTTCATATTTGGATAAACGAATATAAACTGGCCCTTTTTGCTTAAAGCTTTCAAAAACCGCCTGTTTAGCTTGATTGTAATCAGCTGGAGTTAAAACAGTTAAATTAGGTAAAACTTGAGTAATGGCCAAATCTTCCAAAGCTTGATGACTTCCTCCATCAGCAAAATTAGAAAAACCAGTATGATGTCCAGCAATTTTAACATCCAAATTTTGCAAACAGACAGAAATTCTTAATTGATCCCAATTGCGGGCTGGAGAAAAACAAGCAAAGGAAGACACAAAAACAGTTTTACCTGTCATTGCAATTCCAGCAGCAATTCCCATCATATTTTGTTCTGCCACCCCACATTGAACTGCACGATTGCTAAATTTATCAAAAAACCAATAGCAGCGAGTTGATTCTTTTAAATCTGCTGTAATTACAAAAACATCTCTTTCTTTTCCTCCTAATTCCAAAAGACCTTGACCAAATCCATCACGTAAAGAATATTTTTTTTTAAATTTCATAGTTAGTTCGTAATTCTTTTAAAGCTTTAATTAATTCTTCTTCCGTGGGAACTCTTCCATGCCACACGGGGTCATCTTGCATGAAGCTTACTCCTTTCCCCGCAATGGTATGAGCAATAATCATCACGCTATGGTTATAAATAGCTTTAGCCTTTAAATAGGTATCAATAAAATCATCAATATCATTCCCATCACATTCCAAAACCAACAAACCAAAAGCTTCATATTTTTCTTTCAAAAATTCAATCGGCATAACTTCATAAGTATAGCCATCTATTTGAATTTCATTGCGATCCAAAATAAAAATCAGATTATCCAATTTATATTTTTGGCAAAACATATAAGTTTCCCAAACTTGACCTTCTTGCTGCTCTCCATCAGAGGTAATACAGACAACATAATTTTGATCTCCATTTTGCTTATGCGAAAAAGCCATTCCAGCAGCTAAACTAACTCCTTGTCCCAAAGAGCCAGAAGTGTTTTCTACTCCAGGTAAGTTCTGATTTAGTAAATTGGAAGAGAAATCTTTAGCTTTACCACTCCAACGTAAATCATTGAAAGCAATATTCTCAGCTTTGTAATATCTTTGAAAATGAGGGTGACCCTGAAGAGAAGAACCAAAATCTCGAAGAGTTAACAATTTTTTGGTGGGAAAAAATCCTCTCTGAGCTAAGGTGGCATATAAAACTGGACAAATATGACCATTTGATAAAATTAATTTGTCTCGATCTTGCCTCCATGGGTTTTGCGGATCGATATTTAAAAGATAAAAATAAAGAGCAGTAAAAATATCAGCCATGCCCAAGGCTCCAGCAGCATGACCAGTTTGAGCTTGATAAAGCATCTTTAAAATATCTTGACGGACAACGCTCGCTATACCTTCTAATTTGGGCAGATTATGCATAGCCCTATTTTATACTAAAAAAAGATTTAAGATAATGTATAATAATATAAGCGATGAAGCTCGCTTATGCGGTTAGCGCTAATAGCTTCTACTTTATAGTAGAGGCTTTTTATATATGAAACAAAAAAACATATTTACAGAATTTAAAACAATAATCGAAAACCTAAAAATAGTTGCAAACAGTAGTCAAAACACTCTAATAACTGAAGAAGTTAAAAAACTAGAAGTAAAAATTGCTAAAAAGGAATTTTTATTAATTATTTTAGGTCAATATAAAAGAGGTAAAAGCACTCTTATAAATGCTCTACTAGCGCAAAAATTATTGCCGACCTCAATAATACCCCTAACCTCCATTATCACAATAATAGCTTATGGAGATAAACCAAAGTGTGTTGTTGAATTTTTTCATAAAAAACCAAAAATACTTTCTATTTCTAAACTCCCAGAATTTATTACCGAGGGGAAAAACCCAAAAAATATTAAAGGGGTTAAAAAGGTGTTTATAAATTTACCCAATGATTTTCTAAAACAAGGAATTCGCTTAGTAGATACCCCAGGAGTAGGCTCAATTTATCAACACAACACTGATTTAAGCTATAAGTTTGTTAAACAAGCAGATATGGCAATTTTCTTAATAAGTCCAGACCCTCCTATAAGCCAAGCTGAATTAAAATTTTTACAAACAATAAAAAATGATTTAGCTAAAATCATTTTTGTACAAAATAAAATTGACCAAATTGAAGCTGGAGATTTACAAAAATCTTTTCAATTTAGCCAAAAAGTTATTAATGAGGTTTTTGATAATAAAAAAATAAGACTTTATCAAGTTTCTGCCAAAAAAGGACTCGAGGGTAAAATTGAAAACAATCCCGATAAAATACAAACCAGCAATATTATAAAACTAGAAGAGCAGCTTAAAAATAAATTCCTTTCCAAAAAAGACAATATTTTAATATTATCCCTAATTATCAAAATCCAAAATCTTATTAAAGAACTTGAATTTGAAATAAAATTAAAACAAGAATCTCTAAGATTGCCAATTGAAAAATTAAAAGAAAAAACTGAATTATTCCATCAAGAAGCGTTAAAAATTAAACAAGAAAAAGAAGATAGTAATTATATTCTTCAAGGTCAAATAGAAAAAATAATCAAAGAAACTTTAGTTAAAGACCTGGAAGATTTACAAAAAATTGAAATCCCCAATTTAAGACTTATGTTTAAAAATTTTACCCAAACCAATCTTAATTTGTCTGGATCTGAGTTATTAAAAACATTTAATCAGTTTATCGAAAAAACAATAAAAAATATCTTTAAGCAATGGCGTAAAGAAGAAGAAAAAAAGCTACAAAAAATTTTAAATAAAATTATCATTCGCTTTTCTCATCAAAACAATCTTCGTATCCAAAAAATTAAACAAATATCATCTGAAATTTTTAATTTTGAGATTAATAAAATTGAAGATAATCTTCTATTTGCTAAAGAATTCGAATTTAGATTTGCCTTTGATGAATATAAAATTAACCTTGACTTTTATAGTCCACTAATTTCAAAATTACCAAAATTTCTCTCTCATAAATTGCTTTATCCCAAAATGGAAAGGGATTTATTGAATGAGCTCGATCGGCATTGTGGTCGTTGTCGTTATGATTTTAGTCAAAGAATTAATAAAAGTATCCTTGATTATCATAACAAATTAGAAAGAGACTTAGAACAAGCTATTAAAAATATTGAGATAATTTTGATAAAAACCATAGAACAAAAAGGAGAGCAAGAACAACAAGAGAAGATTATAAGCCTTAAGCTCAATCAACAAAGGTTAATGCTTAACAAAATAAAGAAAAAATTATTAGAAATCAATCGCTATGAACTTTAATTTTATAACCGTTATTATTGGATTAATCTTTTCACCTCTTGCCGCTATTATGGCTTTTATTATTACTTATCAAGAATACTCACATCACTTTTCAGATAAGAAAGAGCCTTTAAAATTATCTAGTCAAGCAGCCTTAATGACATTAATCTTTTTTTTAATTCTCTGTTTAATTATTGGTTTGTTAATTTAGACTATTGCTACTTTTATTCAAATAATGGTAAATCATATTTTTCTAAATGTTTTAAAATAGTCACCGCCTGATAAGTTTGCTCAATATTGGCAATCCCAATAAATTGGGAGCGAGCAAAGCCACCATTTCCTTTCTGGCAAGCAATTAAAAAAGATAATAAAGAAGATTGTCTGGGAATTGAAATCTTTAATAAAATAAAACTCTCAACTGCCCAAAAATATTCCTCTAAATAATTAGCTCTCTCTATTTGTCTTTTTAAAAAATTTATAGTTTTTTTTAGTTTTACTAAGGGATAGTTAAGTTTTTTAAGAATTTTTAAGGCATAATATGTTGTAGATAATTCTGAACCTTTTATATTTCCAAAACCACCATCTGTATTTTCCAACGATAAAATGAAGTCAATAATATTTTGATTTGCTTCATTTATATTAAAATTTTTACATAAAAAGGTTAAATAATATAAATCTTTTACTTCTCCTTCAACCAAGTCTAGGTAAAGCGTGTTGACTGAATTATCAGATAGTAAAAATTTTGTTTCAGCTTTAGCCTTAAATTTCTTTTTTTTAAAAATGTTTTTATTTGTAGTATTTTCTAAAATAAAAGGGGAGTATTTTTTAAATTCACTAATATCAATTTTTAATGCTTTATATGTTTGAACTGCAAAAAACAAAGATGAAATACACTTTAAATTTCCCTCCTTATCTTCATTTTTAAAAAAACGCATAATTTCGCTTATGGGTATTTGTTTACTATTAAGTAGTTTAAGCGTTTCCACAGCACACATGGTGTCTAAGGCAGATGATGGTGTAACTCTGGCAAAAAAATAACCACCATCCGAAAGATGGCGAGCCTGGAGATATTGAATAATGTGATTTTTATTAAACATAAAAAAGCTCCTACTAAATTTTATAATAGTAGAAGCTATTAGTTTCTGTTTTCGGTAGAAACAATTAGGTGAGCCTCATCACAATAATATTTTTATATTATCATAAAAAACTAGTCTTTTGCAAAATTAAGTTCATAAATAAGTTTAAAGACTAAAAAAGTTTTGCCAGTCTCTGAAGTCTAAAAAGGTTTTTGGGGTAATTTTGCCAAAGATAAGAATTAACCGCCACACCATCAGCTCTCGCCTGAAAACATTGTTTGGCACTATCAAAGTTTATTCCACCGTCAATAATAATTTCCGCTTTTTTTCGGCAGTTTTGCCGTACATAGTTTATTTTCTCTAAAACTGAAGAATTAAATTTTTGATGAGCAAACCCAGCTTTTACAGCCATTAATAAAATCTGATCAAATTGATTTAATAAAGGAACTTTAACCTTGAAAATATCTGTATCCAAATCAATTGCAATTCCTGTTCTTATTTTTTTCTCCCTTAATTCTTGTAAAAAATTTTTTACTTCTTTTAGTTTTTCAAGGTGGATGGTAATCAAACTCACTTTATTTTCAAGGCAAATTGCAATCCAATCCATGGGGTTTTCCACCATCAAATGAACATCACAATTGATGTTTTCAAAACTCATTAACCATTGATTGGGAAGAATAGTTTGATTATCCGCAAAGTTTTTTTCAATAACGTCAATTTGAATTCTGTTACCATATTGCAGGGATTTTAAAATTTTATGACTAAAAGCAGGATATTCTTTTTCTAGAATAGTTGGGATTATTTGTTTCATAAGAAAAAATTTTTATTGCTCTAAAATTTCAATTCCTGGTAAATTACCTTTTTCAATATATTCAAGCATAGCTCCCCCACCAGTGGAGATATGGGTAATATTTTCTAAGTGATTATGTCCCTCAATGCTTGAAAGTGTATCTCCACCACCCACAATACTGATCAAATGTTTATGAGCAATAATAGCTTCGTAAACTGCTTCTGTGCCTCTAGCAAAAGCCTTAACCTCATTAACTCCCATTGGGCCATTCCAAATTACAGTTTTAGCCTCGGCAATAATGCGAGCATATTCTCTCTGGGTTTGTCTGCCAATATCTAAAATTTGAAATTGTTTTGGCATTTCCTCTATTACCACTTCTCCAATTTTCACTCCAGAAGACAAGTTTCCAACAATAGCATCAGTAGGCATAAAAAGCTTGGTGTCAGCTCTTGTGGCTTTCCAGATTAAGCTCTGGCAAATACGTAAGGATTCCGGAGAATACATAGATCTACCAATATGAAAACCAAAGGCTTTAAGAAAAGTATTGGCTACTCCTCCACCCAACAAAACATAATCAGCCATGGTCATTAATTTTTCCAAAACTGGAATTTTGGTAGCAGCCTTAGCCCCACCCACAATTGCTACCAGTGGTCTTTGTGTTTCTTTAATTGCCTTACCTATCATTTCTATCTCTGTTTGTAGTAAATAACCAGCATAAGAAGGCAGTATTTCTGCAATTCCCACCACACTACTATGAGCTCGATGACAGGAACCAAAAGCATCATTGACAAAAATATCTCCCAGTTGCGCTAATTTTGCTGAAAAACTGCGGGAATTAATTTCTTCACCCAGTTCAAATCTCACGTTTTCAAGCATAATTACCTCACCATTTTGACAGTCTAAAATTTTCTCTCTTTCAGCAAGACTATGATACTTTTCAGCAAAAATCACATTTCTTTTAATTTGTTTTTGCAAATACAAAGCAATCGGGCGCAAAGAAAATTCTTCACTTGCCACACCAGGCTCTGGTCTTCCAAAATGAGACATAATAACCAATCTTTTGGGTTTTTGCTTCAAAATATAATCAATTGTTTTTAAAGACAAACCAATACGCGTATCATCTTTTACCCTATATTCTCCATTTTCTTTTTTGACTGGAACATTGTAATCAACTCTTAAAACCACCCCCTTGTTCTCCAACTTAATATCTTGAATTTTTCTAAGTTTCATATTTGAAAAGGTTTTACAAAATAACTCTGGGTTTTTTATAAATCTCTCTTATTTATATTTATAGTTTTAAAATAAAGCTATTTTTATTTAACCACAAAAAAGAAAAGATATTCAATTGGAACTTTTATTGTTATACTTTTATTATGCAACAACACCCTATTCCTCAGAATGTTTCTAAATATCAGTTTCGTCTTATAGGCGATATGACCATCAAACAGTTTGCTTTTTTAGGTGGTGGCATTATCCTAGCTTTCTTGGCTTATAAATTTCCCCTGCTTCCCACCATTTTAAGGCTGCCATTTGCTTTTGCTTTTGCTGCATCTGGGGCAATGATTGCATTTGTGCCTTACGAAGAAAGAACGCTGGATATTTGGATTGTTAATTTTTTTAAATCCATTTATACTCCCACTCAATTTTTATGGAAAAAGAGACTGGAATTGCCAGATTATTTTAATTTTAAAAAAAAATACAAACATGATTATGTGAGATCAGAGTTTTCCCAAAATGATAAAACTCAACTAGAAAAATACATTAACTCCCTCAACGCCAACCACGATGATCCTTTTAGCAAGGTGGAAAATCAAAAGATACAACAGATCAATAATTTGTTTAATCCAAACCCTGTAAGTTTTGCCAATATTTCTAATCAATATTTTAAAACTAGCAACAACACCCCTCACGCTAACAGCTCCCTCATTAGGCCATCTCAACAGCCAATAGTAAGAATTCCTTCCCTAACTCAGGTAAGTCGTCCCACAACAGCTCCAGTTCCACAGGCAAAAATCAATAATTTACCCCCAACTCATGATCAAGTGGCTAAAACTATACAAGACCCCAAGTCACAACCAGCAATAACTATAAATAATCCAGTTAGATCAGCTATCAATATTCCAAGACAACAAGTTGTTTTTAAACAACCCTTTGCTCAAAAACAAACACCACAAATACCCTCTCAAAACACCACTCCCGATATATTGCCAAACCCAGTTGTAAAACCCAAGCAAGAAACAGTGATAAAAATAGATACAACCCAACAAATCAACCAGAAACCCACAATAAAAATTCAGGCAGCACCATCACTCACTCCACCTATAAAAATGAAAAGTCTTTTTCCTGATAAAAACCCTAAAAAAATAGAACCACAATACCTATCAGATATCCAAATGCCTATTAATCCAGATGTTGCCAATACCATTGTGGGTATCACCATCGATACCCACAACAAATTAATTACTAATGCTATTCTGGAGGTCTTGGATAAAAACAACCTTCCTATAAGAGCTTTTAAATCAAATGCTGTGGGACAGTTTTTTGTCTCTACTCCAATAAAAAATGGCACCTATACAATAAACACTGAGCATCCAGATTATATTTTTGATACAATAAAGTTTGAGGCCAGCGGTAAAATTATCGCTCCTCTTAAAGTTGTGGGGAAACCCAAAAACAATCTATAAAACATGCCCAATATTGCCATTCCTATCAAAGCCAGTACTCAGGAACATCTTGATATTGAAGACATTCAAGATGACATTGTTATTCTCAAAACTGGAGCTTGCAGTTTAATTATTCAAGTAACAGCTATTAATTTTGGTTTATTATCTGAGGAGGAACAAGATGCGATTATTTTTGCCTATGCTGCTCTTTTAAATTCTCTCAATTTCCAGATTCAAATCCTCATTAGATCTAATATTAAAGATGTCACAGACTATATTCGCCTAGTACAAAAACAGGAGCAAAAATTAAGCCAACAAATCAACACCACCAATATAACTGACCAAAAAAGACGCAAAATGCTTTTATTAACTCAACTGCAAAAATATCGTGAATTTGTCGAAAGAACCGTAAGGGATAATCAGGTGTTAGATAAAAAATTTTATATCTGTATTCCTTTTTCCGTTTTGGAATTGGGCTTATCAACTACTTTATCAGATAATTTTAAAAAAAATAAAAAATTGCCTTTTCCCAAATCTTATATTTTAGAAAAGGCTAAAATGTCCCTTTACCCAAGGCGTGATCATCTTTTTAGACAATTTGGTCGGCTTGGTCTTCAAACTAGACAACTTAACACCCAACAACTACTGGAGCTGTTTTACAATTTTTACAACCTTGAATCTATTGGCCAAAGATTTATTCCTTCAAAAGAATACAACACCCCAATTGTTCAAGCGGGTTTAGGTAAAGATAAAAAAGGTAGCTATTATCAAGAGCCAAAAAATCCTTTTCAAAGGTTTGAGACGGGCAATTTGGGAAACATCACCCCAACGGGTTCAGCCACTGCTTTCCCAGGCAAAACTAAACGCGACAACATTCAATTTAACCAAAGTTTTCTTAACCCCAACCAAAACAACCCTTCTACCACCCAACCAATGAATCCTAATCAGGTTATGGGGGTAAATAATTATCAAAAACCCCAGAACCCGGCTTCTCCAACCACTAATAATATGACTGCCCTCAATCAAACTCAAACCATCAGCACTGGAGTTTTATCAAAACTAACACCAAATCAAAATAGCAAAACAGTTTTTGAAAAACCCAAACCCACCAAAGCCGATCAAAGCTTTGGTTATGACCAAGCTAATTATTAATTATAAAAATAAAACTATGGCACTATTTTCTTTTCCTTTAGGAAAGGGGCGTAAACCAGAAACAAAAGACCCAGAACAACAACAACTCGAGGAGGCGCAAAACAAAATTACTAAAGGCTTAACCTCTATTCAAGATATTATTGCCCCCCCCTCTATTGAGGTTGACTTTTCCGATCTCAAAATCGGACAACTTTTTTACCGCACTCTTTTTGTGGCTGGCTATCCCAGATTTGTTAGCGCCAACTGGTTGGCTCCATTAATTAACTTCGATCATCCTCTTTCCATTTCGATGTTTATTTACCCGGTTGATGGTAAGGGTATTTTAGATGAACTAAAAAAGAAAATTGGCGAAATGGAGGCAGAAATTCAAACCGACCTACAAAGAGGTAAGATTCCCGATATTTCTACTCAAGTTCAACTGGAAGACGCCAAAAATCTTCAAGAACAACTTGCCAAGGGAGCTGAAAGATTTTTTCAATTTGGTTTGTATGTCACAATCCCGGCAGAAAGCAAGAAGGAGTTGGATTTTATTACCAAGCAAGTCCAGTCTAATCTTGGGGCGCTTTTGATTATTTCCAAACCTGCCACACTCCAAATGGAAGAGGCTTTCAAAACCACTATTCCCATCTGTGAAGACAAGTTGCAAATTCATCGAAACATGGATACCACTTCTCTAGCTACCACCTTCCCCTTTACCTCTTCTGAGTTAACAGACAACAAGGGCATTATGTATGGCATTAACGCCCACAACGACTCTTTGATTATTTTTGACCGTTTTTCTCTAGAAAACGCTAATAGTGTGGTTTTTGCCAAATCCGGCGCGGGAAAGTCTTATACTATCAAACTTGAGGCATTAAGATCAATGTTTTTTGATACCGAAGTTATTGTTATTGATCCAGAAGCAGAATATAAAAATCTCTGTGAAATTGTGGGTGGTGAACATATCACTTTTTCTTTCAATTCTCCCGCAAAACTTAATCCTTTTGACCTTTCTCAAGTTTATGAAGAAGGCGAAAACGAATTAGGTTTAAAAATTTTATCCCTACATTCCTTATTTAAAATTATTATGGGAGATATCACCCCCATTGAAGAAGCCATTCTTGATCGAGCCCTAGTTTTAACCTATAAACAGAAAGAGATAACTCCAGATCCACAAACCCAAAGCAAAGAACCACCACTTTTGGAAGATTTGTATAAGGTTTTAATTGGGATGGAAGAACAAAAAGCTGCTTCCATGGCTGCTAGGATTGAAAAGTTTCTTAAAGGAAGTTTAAAGGGAATTATTGACCAACACTCAAATGTGGATCTTGGTAATCAGTTTACTGTTTTTGATATTAAAGAGTTAAGCGATGAATTAAGACCAATCGCCATGTTTATCATTCTTGACTATATTTGGACAAAAGTTAAAAAAGATCTTAAAAAAAGACTTCTAATTGTAGATGAGGCATGGTATTTGATGAAATACCCAGATTCAGCCCTCTTCCTTTATGGAATGGCAAAAAGAGCAAGAAAATATTATTTGGGGGTCACAACCATCACTCAAGATGTTGAGGATTTTTTAGCTACCGATATGGGCAAGGCCATTGTCACCAACTCCTCTATTCAGGTTTTAATGAAACAATCCAGCGCAGCTATTGATAAACTAGTTAAGGTTTTTTACCTTTCTCAGGGAGAGAAAAATCTACTTTTGTCGGCTGGCGTTGGTGAGGGTTTGTTTTTTGCTGGAGCCAACCATGTGGCCATGAGGGTGGTTGCCTCTCCAGAAGAGCATCGGTTAATCACCTCAAACCCACAGGAAATTTTGGAAACAAAACAAGCAACCAACTATGGTTAATCCAGTTTTACGGGCATAATAATGTGTAATAAATTCTTGTCTTCTTTATTTCTTAAAACCACAGGGGCTAAGCTACCATTAAAAGTAATTTCGGTTATGCCATTTTCCACCAGATTGAAAAAGTCCAAGAGATAATGAAAGTTAAAACCCACAATTAAACCATCCCCCTCTTGATTTATATCCACAGAAACCTCCCCTTCTCCACTAAAATTTGCCTGGGTCAACATTTTTAACTTTTTTTTCTCAATTTCCCACTTTACAATATTGGCGCTTTGTCTTGCAAACACCGCCATTTGTTTAACCGCAAAAAGAAGGTCTTCTTTGTCTCCGGTAATTTTTAAAGAAAAACTTTCGGGAATAATTTTGCGAAAATTAGGATAGTCTCCTTGTAAAATTCTGATAGAAACAATCCTATCTTCTCCCCTGATCCACAATTGTCCTTGTGTCTTATCAAATCCCAAGCTAATGTTTTCACCTTCAATATCTTTGATAATTTCCAGAAGTAATTTGGCTGGAATCACTAAATCTCTTTCCCACCCCCCTTCAAATTCAAGAGAGCTCAAACTCAACCTGAATCCATCGGTTCCAATTAATTGCAACAAGTTGCCCTCTTGATGGAAAAGGATACCTGTCAAGATTGGTCTAGAATCGTCGGTAGCCACAGAAGGGGTGGTTTTTTTTAGGGCCTCATTAAATTTTTCTGCTTTAATAAGAATTTTTTGTTCGGTTTCTTCTATTTTAAAATCCGGGTAGTCATTAAAATCAACCAAAGGGAAACTAGCCTTGCTTTGCTTTTGTTCTACAATAATCTTATCTTTGGTAAAATTTAAAAAAACCACTCCATCTCTCAATGTTTGTAAGTATTCCAAGATTGTGCCCACATTAATAGCATAAACCCCTTCTTTGCCTTTTTCCTTATTTTCAATCTTGACATTAACCATGATGGCGGAGTTTAGATCGGTGGCTCTTATTTCCAGGTTGTTGTTTTTGATTTTAAGTAAGGCGTTGTTTAGAATGGGTAATTGAGGATTATTTTTAATGATTCTTAGACTAATTTGTAACGCCTTTTTAAAACTAGAATTATTTAAAGATATTTTCATATTTTACTTCCTTTTCTTATTTTAACTTTTGAACAATTTATTATAAACGATAAAAAACAAAAACATATATATTTATATTAGTAGTTATTAGCAGGCTTGTGGATATGTTGAAAAAAGCATTTTTTCAGGCTTTAATAACTGTGGAAAACTGGTTGACAAGTTGTTTAAAAGATTTTTTACTTTTTTAAAATTATTCCCTTCTTTTCCACAAAAACAAGCAGGTTGTTTAAAAAACACAACGTTTTTCAACAGTTTTTCTACAAAATTTCAACACCTTATCCACAAGTTATCAACACTAACCATAAATTTTCTGTCTTAAGCTTGAGATTTCCTCTCTAATATTTTCTGATTTATTGGCCAATTTATCAATTTTTTCCACAGCATGCATCACGGTTGTGTGATCTCTTCCTCCAAACATCATACCAATTTCTGTATATGGCATATTAAGATCGTGTTTTAATAAATACATCGCAAACTGCCTTGGAACCACAATTGGCTTACTTCTTTTGGGACCATAAAGAGCGTTAATTGATAAATCAAAATATTTTGACACCCCACTCACTATTTCTTTGGGATTAATATAAACCCTGGGTTTTAAGTTTTTTTCAGCTGGAATTTCTTGATTGAGTTTTTGCAAAACTATATTTTTTAATGTTTCTGTGGGCTTTATTTCTTGGATAGCGTAAACTTGACTTAAAAACCCCTGGAGCTTTCTGGTAGAGGTAATATGTTTGGCAATAATTTGGGCAATATCCATAGGTAAATCTTTTTGCATTTGTTTGGCTTTAATTAATAAAATAGCTGTTCTTAGTTCAAAATTGGGGGTCTGAATATCGATAGTCAATCCCTCTTCAAATCTTGACCTAAGCCTGTCTTCTAGGAGCTTAATTTCGTGGGGAGGGCGATCCGAGGTTAGAATTATCTGGCCGCCAGCTGCCCTAATTTCATTAAAGGTGTGGAAAAATTCTTCTTGGACTGTATTTTTGCCGGCAATAAATTGAATATCATCAATCAAAAGAATATTAACTTTACGATATTTGTTTCGAAACTTGGGTGTGTTTTTTCCTCTGATAGCCTCAATAATTTCATTGGTAAAGGTTTCACTCATACAATACTTTAGTTTGGTTTCTGGTTCGTTTTGTAAAATACGAATAGCCACCGCCTGCATAAGGTGAGTTTTTCCCACCCCAACATCCCCATATAAAAATAAAGGATTGTAGGCTTTCCCTGGATTTTTGGCTACTGCAATGGCTGCAGCATAAGCCACTTCATTGGTTGGAGAAACAGCAAAATTTTCAAAAGTATAATCCTTGTTTAGCCCCCCCCTACTAATATTGTTTTTCAAAATATTATCTTGATTTTGTTGTTTGAGGTAATTTTCTGTTGCCTCACTAAATAAAGGGGTTTCTTGGCCTAGTGAATTGTTTTTGGGGCTTATTTCCTCTTCAATGATTAAATTAATAACACACTGAGAATTTAAAATTAGGCCCAGTGTTTGATGAAGACTTTTTAAATATTTCCCCTCCAATGTTTGTTTTATAAAGGCATTGGGGCTGGCGATAGTGACAATTTTATTCTCTCCATTTTCCTCAACTGTTTTGAGGTGGGTGTTTTTAAAAAACAAATTAACAGGGGTATTTCCCAACTCTAGTTCTAATTGTTTAATGGTTTTTTGCCAGACATCATTGTAGTCCATAATGGCTTGAACATACCAAAGTTATCCACACAAAGTCAAGAGGAGTTTCCACAAAAAATGTTTTTTATTAGTTTTCATTTTAAAATAAGATGTTATAATAAGTTTTATAAATAAAATGTTTTTAGTTAGGTCAAAGTACTAAGACGAAAAGTACTTATTTTTTATCGCTTTTTGTTTTTTGTATTTTGTTTTTAAAAAGTGCCAAAAAGAGTTTATCAACCAAAAAAAATTAAACGTATTCGTACTCATGGATTTTTGAAAAGACTTAGTATGGCTTCGGGCTTGGATGTTTTAAAAAGAAGAAGAGCCAAAGGAAGAGCGAAACTAACGGTTGCCAAAAAATTAAAACAAAAATAATTAATTAATGCCCTTTGTTTTTACCAAACTACCAAATGATTTGATTTATGTGGTTTTAAAAAGTGGTAAAGCAGTTGATTTCACCAATTTTTATTTTAAGTATATAAGCAATCAAGAAATGGGTCTTAGGTGGCAAGTAGTTTTTTCCTTAAAAATAGATAAAAGAGCTTGTGTACGCAACAAGAACAAGCGAATTGTGAAAGAGTGCGTTAGAATGGCTCTAGTAAATGCTAGAACCAATAAAAATCTTGATTTATTGATTGTTATAAAAAAAAGAATTGATCTGCTTGATTTTAAAACAATAAAAACTGAAATAGGGCAAGGGATTAACAAACTTAATTATCTTTAAAATTAGACTTGTATTAAGATAATAGCTGCTCAAAATTATCAAAAAATTAATATTATTTATTATAGTTTGTTAGAATTATTTTTTAATAAACCACAACTTTGAATATTTGGTACCTTTTTCTTTACCAACCCCTTGTTAATATTTTAATTTTTGCTTACTTAGCTCTGGGAAATAACTTGGGGCTTGCTATTATTGCCATTACCGTTTTAATTAGAATAGCCTTAGTTCCCTTGACAAAGCCCAGTATGGATTCTGCTGCTAAAATGCAGCAACTTCAACCAGAAATAGCAAAATTAAAAGAGCAGTATAAGGATGATAAACAAGGACTGGCTCAGGCTCAGATGGATTTGTATAAAAAATACAATATAAATCCTTTTGGTGGGCTTGTACCAGTGATTGTGCAGTTTGTCATTTTGATTGCTTTATTTCAAGCTTTTAACAATGTTTTAAAAACAGATATTGTTATTAACGAATTAAATGGGGTTTTGTATCCATTTTTAAAATTAGCTGAAAACATTAAACTTAACACCAATTTTTTGTATTTAGATTTAACTAAACCAGATGTTTTCCCTTTACCGTTTAAAATCGGGCCATTGGCTGTTTTTCCGGGATTTTTTCTAATTCTGGCTGCTGTTTCACAATATTTTTCTTCCAAACTAATGACACCTGCCTTACCCAAGCAAACAGAAAGAAAATTAACAGATCAAGAAGAAATGACCACGAGCATGCAAAAACAAATGACATTGTTAATGCCAATTATGACCCTGATTATTGGTTTAAATTTTGCCTCTGGTTTGGTTTTGTATTGGGTGACTTTTTCTCTTGTGATGATTGCACAGCAATTAATTAGTAAAAACAAAAAGAAGTTAAAAATTAATTAGCTTAAATTCTGAAGCTTAGAATTTAAGCATTAAAACAATATGGCAACAGAAATTGTAGAAAGTTTGCAAAAAATCTGCAAAGACTTATTGGAAAAATTAGAAATAAAAGGAAAAATAACAATTGAACAAGGTGATGAACGCTATTTGGTTAACTTTGAAGCTGAGGAAACAGGAATGCTGATTGGTTATCATGGAGAAAATATTGAAGCTATTCAAGTGGTTTTAACCCAGATGATTTATCATCAAACCAAGCAATGGATCCGTATTGATGTTAACGTGGGTGATTACTGGCAGAAAAGAGAAGAAAAATTAAAAGCCATGGCTGATCGAGCAGTAGAAGAGGTTTTGTTTTCCAATAAAAGTTGTACTATGCCAGAGATGACAAGCAAGGAAAGAAGAATTGTGCATCTTTATCTTAAGGAAAAAGTCGAAGTTAAGACCGAGTCTGTGGGTGAGGGTGAGGCAAGAAGATTGGTGATTTTCCCTCAGTAATTTCTTTTGTCTGCAAAATGGGTTAAAATGAAAGAGTGTTTTTTTACAAACACTCTTTTTTTATGAAAATCAATTTAACAGATTTTAAAACTAGAATATTTATCAATACTTCCTCTCAATTACTATCCAGAGGTTTTATTATCCTCACCAGTCTTTTAACTACTCTACTACTTAGGCGTTATCTTGGACAAAGCGGCTATGGTTTGTATGTTTACATTTTAAATTTTGTGATGCTTTTGGTAGCCTTTACTGATATGGGATTACACTTAACCACAGTTAGAGAAGTGGCTGTTAAAGAGGAAAAAGAAAAAACTTTAGGAACAGCTGTGTTTGTTAGTGTTTTACTGCTTTTTTTAGTTTTAGTTTTTTTATTATTATTTTTTCAACTTGATTTATTGCCAACCAACATCAAGTCTTCTTTGTTAATTTTAGTTTTTTTATTTAGCTTTTTGGCCCTGAAGGAGATTTTTGTTACTGTTTTACATTCTCTGGAGAAATTATATTTAAGTAGTTTTTTAAGTCTTATTTTTGGAGTGATTCAATTACTAACTATAGCTTTAGTTATTTTAAGCAAAAAAGGAATATGGGAAGTTTTTCTTTACAATCTTATTGGTTTTGCTTTGGTTTTAATTATCAATTTTCTTTTAATGTTTCGAAAAAAATTATTTGTTTTTAATTTTAATTTAAAACAAGCTAAAGGTTTATTTTTTAAAGCCGTGCCCTTAGGTGGAATGCTGGTTTTATTTACCATTTATTCAAAAATAGATACTTTGCTTATTGAGCATTTTTATTCTGTGGCAGAAGTTGGGGTTTATGGGTTGTGCTACAAAATTTACGATAATCTGGTTTTACCAGCAGCTTTTTTAATGAATGCTTTTTTACCAGAATTTAGTAAGCTGGTTAACAAAGACAGAATCGCCTTACTGAAAATTAGTAAGGTTAGCGCTTTTATTTTACTTGCTACATCTATTGTTTTGTTTGTTATCGTTTATTTGTTGTCTCCTTTTATTTTTAAGATTTTAACAGGCGAGAGTGGGGGACCAGAAGTTTTGATTTTAAGAGTTTTAGCCATTTCTTTATTTTTTGCCTATCTTAATCATTTAACCGGCTATTTAATTATAGCCTTGGGAAAACAGATTGTTTCTCTAAAAATTTCTATATTAGCATTACTTTTCAACTTTGTTTTCAACTGGTTTTTTCTCCCGGTTTACGGGATTGTGGCAAGCGCGGCGATTACTGCTTTGACGGAATTTTTGGTTTTGTTTTTTTCATTTCTTGCCATCAGAAAAAGTTTTATAAAAGTTGATTAACAACTTGAGGGTTTTATGGATAAGCTTCAAATTCTTAAAAAGCTACAAATTCTAAGTTTTTATCTTGTGCTTATTTTGCTACCTACCCAACTAGGAAAACACTATTGGCTCTCTGAGTCTTTGGTTAGGGGATTTAGAGTTGATTATGTGACTATTTGTTTTTATCTGACTGATTTTTTAATCTTGATTTTTGTAAGCCTGGAATTTTTACTTAATAAAAAGATTAAGAAGCAATTTTTTTACCTTCCTTTAATTATTTTAACCTGGAATTTTATACAGCTGTTTTGGACGCCGTTGAAGATTTTTCAAGTCTTCTTTAGTGTAAAAGTTTTTATATTTTTAATTTTTGCCTTAATTGTTGCCAGAAAAAAATTTAATTTTTCTGTTATCTCTAAGATTTTTAGCTTTCAACTTCTGTTTCTATTTTTATTAAGTTTAGCGCAGTTTTTACTAACTCATTCTGTGGATGGTATTTTTTATTTTCTGGGAGAAAGACGTTTTAATCTTTTAACACCCGGAATTGCCCAAGAAAATTTGGGTGGCAGACTTTGGCTTAGGCCTTATGCCACTTTTTCTCACCCTAATGTTTTGGCTGGATATGTAGTTTTAGTTTTAACTTTTCTTCTGTTAAATTTAAAAAAGGTCAATTTAAAACTAGTTTTAATTTCCTTGTTAGCTGGAATATTAACGCTTATGTTAACCTTTTCAGTAGCTGGTATGGCGGTTTTTTTAATTGCCGGGATATTATTGCTATTACTAAAATTTAAAGAAGGCTTTCTTTTGCAAAATAGTAAAAAAATGCTCTTACTGAGTTTGGTTTTCAGTTTTTTGGCTCCAATCTTACTTTTGTTATTTTCAGACAACAATGAAGCAGTGTGGTTGAGAAATTTAATTTTTTTAAACAATTTACAAAACTTACCACAAAATTTTTTGCTTGGAGTTGGCTGGTTTGGTAATTTAGTTTTGAAAAATCCCAATCTTTCTGTTAAATCGGTCCAACCAATTCACAATTTTTTTTGGCA
The DNA here is from genome assembly GCA_012798485.1 of Candidatus Beckwithbacteria bacterium. Classification (GTDB taxonomy): domain Bacteria; phylum Patescibacteriota; class Microgenomatia; order UBA1400; family UBA1449; genus JAAZND01. The sequence continues at coordinate 23,007 of JAAZND010000027.1, forward strand.
GCTGCTTTTTTCTGTAGCAATTTTGCCGTTAGCCTTACTTATGGTTAAATATGGTAGGAGGTTTATAAATAATTTAACTAAGCAGCAAGTGATTCTATTAATTTTAATTTGCTTACTTGGGGCTTTTGATCACTACTTATTAAGTTCTCAACAAGGTATACTCCTTATGCTAGTTTTACTCTGCTTAAAATAGTTTTTCCTGTATAATCTGCTTATGTCTATTTTCAAACAAATTATTATTAATACTGACGGTGGCGCCAGAGGAAATCCTGGACCAGCCGCTATTGGTATTGTTTTCACAAATGAAAATAATATTTTGCATGAATATGGAGAATATATTGGAGAAAGTACGAATAATATGGCAGAATATTTAGCTTTGAAAAAAGCTTTGGAAATTTTTTTACAAAAAGAATTTAAGACAATTGAACTGGTATTTTTGTTGGATTCAGAACTCGTAGTCAGACAGCTGAACGGCCAGTACAAAGTTAAAAACGTGGAATTAAAAGTGATTTTTAACCAAATTGTAAATTTATTACAAAAAATTAAACAAGCTGGTGTGCAAACAATTGTCATTAAACACATTTTGAGAAATTTAAATAAAAGAGCTGATCAATTGGTTAATCAAGCTATTGATGATCAGTTAAATTAAGATTTATCTCTTCATGTTTCTATTTGCCAGACAAAAGCACAAAATTTTATTGGGTAGGCTTTATAATTTCTTTCTTGATATTTACTCTTCGAATACGCTATGATGTTGGTAGATTCAAAATTAAAAATAGCGCTCGAATTATATCCGCATAATTTAAGCAATGATTTTATAGATTAAATTTAACAAAATACTTATTTTTTAATAAACGCTGCCCAATGTCTCAATCTTTAGAAAAATACCAGAACAAAGATAAAGATTTAATTACTATTTTAGTAGGTGGTGGAGCTGGTTTTGTCGGTTCTCATCTTTGCCAAATGCTTTTGGAGCAAAACTGTTATGTTTATTGTGTTGATAACTTTTTAAGTGCTAAAGAAAAAAATATTAAAACTTGTTTAGCTAACCCTCGTTTTAAACTGATTAAGCATGATCTTTCCGAAAAGAATAGTTTAAGGATTGACAGACCCTTGGATTACGTTTTTCATCTTGCTGGTATAGAGCCATATATCAATGGACTCAATTTAGACTTACCCACCTTGATGGTTAATTCTTTTGGTACAAGAACTTTATTAAATCTGGCTCACAAACACCAAGCCAAATTTTTGTTGGGTTCTTCTGAAGATATTTTTCATGAATTTCATCCTGGACCTAAATTTACTGATTATTTTCAAAATAGAATCAATGAGGGAGAAACAATTTTTGCTCAGGCTAAAAAATTTGCTGAAGAACTAGTGGTTGAGTTTGCCAAAGAAAAAAATCTGGATGCCAGAATTGTCAGAATGGGTTTTGTCTATGGGCCAAGACTAAATATTCAAAGCGGTAATCTGATGGTTAAAATGATGGCCCAAGCTGTATTTGAAAATAGAGTTTTTCTGCCTAATGATGGAATGTCGATTATTTATCCGACTTTTATCAGTGATGTGGTTTTTGGCATGATCAAAGCCATGTTTTCCCAAAGTAGTAAAGGTAGAATTTATGGCTTGATTAATCCGGAACCCAAGACTTTGTTGCAAATTGCTTATACTCTTAAGGATTTATTACAAGTAGATTTAAAGTTTAATTTTTATCAAGATCCAGCCATTTCCAAGGATTTAAAACTTAAACAGGAGATTTTGCAAAGTCAAGAAGCCTTGGGCTGGTATGCTCGGGTAGATCTTGAAAAAGGATTACAAAAAACAATTGAGTGGTTAAAAACTCAGACAGATATTAAAAATTATTTAACCCAGCATCAAGATAAACGCCTAAGTTCAGTCAAAGTCGCACAAATAACAAGACCAATTGTGAGCATTGTTGAGGAAAAGAAAGAAAAACCACAAGTAATTTTAAATCAGAATAGAATTGTTAATAAAACCATTTTAGAGCCCCAAAGACTGGTAGAGCAGAGCAGTAATCTCAATCCACCCAATTTTTCTATAGCGACTCATTATCAGACAGAACCAGTCAAAGTTAATTTACCCAATCCTGTTAATAGTTTTAATAACTTAAAAAAAGAAATACTACCGTCTCATTTTTCTTCGCTTACTATTCAGCCAGCAGTCATTAATTTCCCTTTCTGGCATAAACTTAAAGAGTTATTTACACCCAAAATTAAATCCAATTTTAAAAACCAAGAACAGCCCAAAAACAAGGTTAAAATATTTAAGTTTTTTATAGCTTCCTGCTTATTTTTTCTGGTTTTAGTTTTATTTTTTTCTCCACTGCTTATTTTTAGATTATCAACGTCTTTTAGTTTATCCAGTTTAGCTGAAGCTGAAAAATACTACGAACAACATGAATTTGCAGTTATGCAAAAAAAGATTGAAAAAACAAGTCAAATATGGAAAAAAACTAATAATCTATACGCCTTAGCTTCGTGGCAAAATAATTTGTTGAATTTAAATTTTAGTGATGAAGTACTGTTTTACCAAAACCACATGGACGAAATAGCTTTGATTTTTACTAAACTGAATGAAGTTAATAATAACTTGGAACAATTACATAATATTATTTTTGGCAAAGAATTGGGGGACAGTAAACAATTTTTAGAAAATATTAACCTAGAGCTGAATACTATTATGCAGACCAGCTCCATTCTTAAGGCCGAAAATGGTTCAAGAGTCGAAAACCTTAGTCTGTTTCAAAAAATTGAAGAGATGAGGAGCAAAACAGAACAGGGTTTGATTTTTGCTCAAATTGTTCCAGATATTTTTGCCTTTAATGATAAGAAAAAAATCATGTTTTTAATCCAAGATAGTCAGGAATTGAGACCAACTGGAGGATTTATTGATAGCGTGGGAATCGCAACAATTGAAAAAGGTAAAATTTTAGATTTTGAGGTGAAGAATGTCTATCAGCTTGATGCTTTACTAAAAGGGAAAGTTGAGCCTCCTGAGGAATTAGTAAAGTATTTAAAAGAGAAAAACTGGTATTTGCGTGATAGTAATTTTGATCCAGATTTTAGTCAATCAGCTTATCAAGCTTTATGGTTTTTGGATAAAGAAATGGGCATTACTGCCGACGGAGTAGTAGCAGTTAACCTGGATTTTTTCAAAAAAATATTGAGTCAAACTGATGGTGTCTTTTTACCTGAGTTTAACGAAACCATTACGGCTGATAATTTTTTAAGTAGAGTCAATCAATATGCTGAATTAAATCTTTTTGATGGTCAAAATAACAACCAGAAAAGTTTTTTACAAACCTTTAGTGAGCATTTTTTTGAGAAGTTAAAAGTGTTTCCTACAAATCAGAGACAAAATTTAGTTTTACAAACAGTGAAAGCTTTTGAAGAAAAAGATTTATTAATGCTGTTGCCGGATACCAATAGTGCAGCAGTTTTGGCAGCTCAAGGCTGGGATGGGACTTTACGTGAAACTCCAAATGAGCTTTTGGAGTTTGGCAAAGTGAATGTGGCTGATTATCTGATGATAGTTGATACTAATGTGGGGATTAATAAGGCAAATTATTTGGTTCAGAGAAACTTGAAACACAATATTATTATTGATGAAGGCGGTAATGTAAAAGTGGAAGCTGCTGTTAATCTGCAAAATCTAGCTTCCTCTCAAGTTTGGCCAAACGGAACTTATAAAAATTACTTACGTTTTTATTTGCCTAGTCAGGCTAAATTTAACACTTTGACTTTAGATGATAAGAAAATTTTTTCCTCCAAAATAGAACTGGAGAAAATTGGCACTAAACAAGTGGTGGGAACTTTAGTAGAGATTAAACCTCAAGAAAATACTACTATAAAATTGACCTACATGCTTAGTGGTAAAATTTCCTTGAATAATCAATCTAATTACGTTTTTTATCTACAGAAACAGCCAGGGATAGGTGCCCCTAATGTGACAGTGAAAATCAATTATCCACAAGCTTTAAAAGTGGCTAAGCTTTCATCAGAAGCAACGATGCAAAATAATAGTTTGCAGTTTTTGGCTACTCTTAATAAAGATCGAGTCTTTGCAGTTTCCTTTTCTCCTAAAAACTGATAAAATACGCTTATCATTATTCAAATTTAAATATTTAAACGGACTTAATCTTTAAGATTATATTTAAAGATTAAACTAGGAAATGGCAAATAAAATTATTCTAAAAGCTTATAAAAGAGAATTAGTTGGTAAAAAAGTGAAAAAATTGAGAAAAGAAGGCAAAATTCCTGCCAATATTTATGGGAAAAACATTGCTTCTCAAGCAATTATGGTTGATCTTCTAGATTTTAAAACTGTTTATAAAAGCGCAGGTGAAACTTCCATTATTAGCCTGCAGCTTGAAAATGAAGAAAAAGATAGACCAGTGTTGATCGCTGATCTTCAAGCTCATCCAATTGATAAAAAAGTTTTACATATTGATTTTCGCCAAGTAGATTTGAAAGAAAAAATTACTGCCAATATTCCACTTGAATTTGTAGGGAAAGCTCCAGCCGAAACGCTGGGGGCTTCTATTGTACCTATCAGACAAGAAGTTGAAGTCGAAGCCTTACCAACCGATTTGCCAGAGAAATTTGAAGTGGATTTAAGCAAGTTGACAGAAATTGGTCATACCCTAACTGTTAAAGATTTGGTAGTAGATACTGCTAAAGTCAAAATTTTAACAGAAGAAGGGGAAGTTTTAGTTAAAGCTGAGGAACAAAAAGAAGAAGTGGTGGAGGAAGCTCCAGCAGAGGCTACTACCGAAGAAGGCGCTGAAAAAGTCGGTGAAGAGGTAAAGAAGGAAGGAACTAAAGAAGAAGCCAAACAAGAAACTAAATAATAAAAATTGCTTTGAATTTTTTAAAACCCCGCTTTAGCGGGGTTTTTTATTGGCAAATGTGTAAATACTGATCTTCGATTTGAGGGTTAAGCCATTTGACTAAAGTGATTGTTTGTTGACAATTGCTTGTCTGCTTTAGCTCTGACTCAAGCTTAGCTTTTTGTAAAAGCAAGGTCAGAGAATATGGGTATTTTCCTAATTTTTGATCAATTTCTGCCAAAAGTTTTTTTTGTCTGGGGATAAACTCGACCAAATTGATTGTTTGTTGCATTTTTTTTTCAAAAAAAATATTCAGATAAAATTTTTTTAAAAACTGATTTTGTTGTTTGCCAATCTTGAGGAATTGTTGTGCTAGTTCTGCTTGTCCAAAATTCAAACTTTGAGAAGCAAAATCAAAAGAGCTGGAAGGCAAGGAAGGAAAAAAGTTTAAGTTTTGAATTTCCTGCTTAAAAGGTTGCTGGGCAAGTCGATTATTTAAAACAAAAAGATTAAGAAAGTAAGAAGACAAAAAGAAAGTAATTAAAAAATAAAAACGATAATGCCAAGTAAAATGCAGGATTTTCCTGCCCATCTTTTTGAATAAATATTTGAGAGTTTTGTAAATTTTTAAACAAAACAGATTTGCCTTTTTCAATAATTTAACAAAAAGAACTTGCAGATATTGATAAATTTTAAAATTTTTGTGAATCTGTTCTTTAAAGGACTCGGATTTTTCTAGTAAGATTTTTTTACTATAAAGAAGTAAATTTTTAATTTTTTTTAAAAACAATTTAATGTTTTGTTGATAATATAAGATTTTTTCTTTTTGAACTTCTGTTTTTTGCTGCTGTTTTTTAATTTCGGCAATAATTTCTCTTCGATTTTTCATGTTAATAAGGGTTTTTTAAGCTCCCCTTCGGCGTTCTCTTTGACTATAATCTGCTAAAATTTGATCAAGTTCTTGAGTAGTTAAATCCGGCATAAGAGTTTGGGTAAAACTAAGCTCACTATATTGATTTTGCCATGATAAAAATCCAGAAAGTCTTTGTTCTCCGCCAGTGCGAATAATTAAATCAGGATCGGGCACAGAAGCAGTATCTAAAAATTGGACAAAATCTTCTTCAGTTAAGTTTTCAATATTACTTTGATCATATTTACCAGACTTGATCATTTTTTTGATTGCTCTTACGATTTCATCTCTACCGCCATAATTAAGCGCAATTGTCACTGTTAGTTTAGTATTTTGCGCTGATGCTTGAGCTTTCTCATTAATAGCTTTGACAAGATCTGTTGGGATTTTGGACAAATCACCGATAGTTTGTAATTTAATTCCTGCCTGATTGTATTTGTCAGCATTTCTTTGAGTTAGTTCTTTTAAAATTGTAAAAATAGCGTTAGCAAAATCCTGACCTCTTTTCCAGTTTTCAGTTGAAAAAGCCCAGAAAGTGAGATAAGGAATGCCTAAGTTAAGGCAGTGAAAAATAAGCTCATCAATTTTTTGATTAGCCACAAATTTGTGACCAGCAATAACGGGTAGTCCTTGTTTTTGTGCCCAACGGCGATTACCATCGACAATAAAAGCAATATGTTTGGGATAGTTCAAAGTAAATGGCTAAATTGTCAAATTGTTAATTTATTTAACTTATTTTACAATTTAAAAACCTAGATTTAAGCCACCAATATATTGAATAATCTGCATGAGCCAGAAAGAGACAAAGATAATGATGAAACCAATTATAGCAGAGGTAAGAGTTTTTTGTCCCTTTTCTATTTTTTCTTGATTACCAGCAGAGGTAAGAAGATTAAAACCAGAGAAAAGGATAAGTAAAAACAAAACTACTCCAGCAATAGCTAAGAAGTATTTAAAGACAATAGAAATCACATTTCCTAGATTTCCATATTTTGTGCTAATTGAATCTGAAAGCTCAGAAATTTTAAAACTAGAAGAGGAACCTTTATTGTCATATTGAGGAGCTGGCTCAATATCTGAAGTTTTTGTTATAGGTCCAGCAGCAAATCCATCCTTTATTTTTGTATCATCTTGTTTTGTATTGATGTTTTTAGGATAAAAGTAGACTTGATATGTATTGTCTTTGTAGTAACAAGTAGCTTTACTATAATCATTATTAGAAAAGCCTGTTTCTGCCGTAACCCAATCTTTAAAATTGGGTGATTCTCTACATTCTTTTTCTGTTTTACTTAAACTAGCATCTTCTAAAATTGGCAAATTACACGATCCTTCTAGACATTTTAAACCATTATTACAAGTTCCAGAAGAAAAAGTTCCAATAGAATAGCAACATGGTTGGCTTTCCCCACCACAATCTGCAGCATAGAGCACTTTATCAAAAATGATAAATAAACAAATGAGGATAATTGGTAAAAAAATGAATTTGTTCATAAGCTTAGAATCCAGGTATTTGTAATATTTGTACACCAATTAATTTAAGCAAAAAGATAGCAAAAATAATAAAGAGCAAACCACTAACAGCAGAGAAAATGGTATCCTTGGCTTTATTAATATTTTCTGGATTACCAGTGGAGGTGATCAAAGAAATACCACCCATAACAATAAGAAGAAAAGCTATGCCTCCACCAATACCAACAGCAAAAGTCAAAAGCCAGTTAATAAATCCTCTTGGTTCATAAGGCAGACAACCTAGAGCAGTTTTAATACCTGCGCCATATGAATTAGAACAGTTTTGAACATAAATCTTCATCGGGTCTATGGCTTGTCTACAGTCACAGGTTGGTTTTCCATCAGAATCAATATTTGTGACAGCTTCCAATACATTAGGACATCGATTATTTTTATCACAAGATTGAATAATATCTTTAGATAAACATTTTTCAGTTGTTGGATCATAAATCATTCCTTTGGCTTCACATTGTTCTTTTTTTGAATTTTTAATACATTTACCGTATCCTCCAGAAGAATTCCCCCCACTAGAAGTATTACATACTAAATCTGAGCTTTTGCAAAAAGGAGCTGCTGGACAACAATCACTTCCTTCCTTGATTCCACAATTATTAGTTGATGAGTTTTTAGGTTTACATATGTTTCCTTCACAATATTCAGTCGAATTGTCACATTGATCTTCAAATATTGATAAATTTTCAAGCTGACAATCTGCATACATACCAAGATCTATATATTTACTGATTTGGCAACCATTTCCATTGTCTGTGGGGACTAAAGGAATTTGACATATCGATGGGTTAGTATTCTCTGGTTTGGATGATGCTTGAAAGTATGATGGGCAGCAATCTTTTGCTAAAATACCCTGCTTAAAAAAAAATATAAAGGTAAAGATAAATAAAAAAACAAAAAATATTTTTATACTTTTCATAATTATTTTAAAAACACAAAATTTGTATATCTGATATGTTAATTTTACTGGAACTAAGCTTAAGAAGCAATGTGTTTTAAAAACCAAGGTTAAGTCCACCAATATATTGAATAATCTGCATGAGCCAGAAAGAGACAAAGATAATGATGAAACCAATTATAGCAGAGGTAAGAGTTTTTTGTCCCTTTTCTATTTTTTCTTGATTACCAGCAGAGGTAAGAAGATTAAAACCAGAAAAGAGCATAAGAAGGAATAAAATAATTCCGGTAAAGCCCAAAAAATATTTAAAAACAGCAGAAACTACAGCCCCTAGATTTTCATATTTTGCATTGATGGGATCTGAAAGATTTGAAATAGAAAAATTGGAATTATTTCCTGATGAATTATTTTTCAATCCCTCGATGCGATTATTTAATTCCTGAGAATGAGGATTCAGACTTTGAGATTCTTTAGCTAGAGAACTAGCATTACCTTGATGATTAGTTGTGGAACCTTTTGAAGAAGTTGTATTACCTCCAGTACCTTTGTTATATGGGGAGTAATCATAAGGTTTAGCTAGAGAGCTGGCGTTGCCAGTATAAACAGAAGCTTCTGTTGTTAGTGATTCTCTATTTCCATTTTTATAATAAGGAGAATAATAGGCATTTTCATAATAACAGACTTGTTGAGATTCTATAAATTGTCCATCAGTAGCTATACATGTTTCTTCAATTGACATTTGCTTGATTAGATTAGGGTTATTTATAGCATCATCCCCTGGATAATCAGGAGTCCCAGTAGTATAAAAACAAATTCCCTCAGAGATAAATCCTCCAGTTAAAGCACATAAGGCTTCATCAGAAATAATCATAGGTCCTGGATAGCTTGTCCCCGCCTTGCTATAATTATTAGGGATTTCTTGGGCTATACTGGTTAGATCTTCTTGGATATCAACTTCCTCTTCCGGTAAAAGTTGAATGGTTTCCAATGGATTTATACTTGAGTAATCTACTGTGTTTTGGATTGTTTCAAGATTTATCAGTCTATATGGAGCAAGACATCCTTGTCCCGCCACCCATATTTTATTATTTTGTTGACAAGTATTGCTTAGATTTTGTCCAATATCTGAATTATACTCAAAAATATCAAGGCTATTTATTGTTATGTCAGTATTTGTATCGTTTTGAAAAGTGAGACTGTTTTGATAGACACAGTTATTGTTTTCCAAAACACCTTTTTCACAAGTGCCGTTGGTAGGGTAATAGAGAGTGTTGCATTCAAGAGTATATTCATTCTGGGTAAGACCTTGAGAAAAGAATAGCTCACCATTTTCACTAATACAGTTTTGACTAAAGTTGGCGATATATTGATTGATAGGATCAGAGAAAGCTAAAATTTTTTCATCAGTTAGAATAAGAAAAATATTAAATAAAAAAAATAACACAATAAATATGCTGACATGTTTAATTTGTGTTGTGATTTTTTGATTGTTCATAATTTTTTC
>JAAZND010000028.1 GCA_012798485.1 Candidatus Beckwithbacteria bacterium
AATTTTTTAGTTATTTTCTTCTGATATTTATAAATTATTAAACCAAGCATCCCCAAAAGCCCAACAAAAGGAAAATAAAACCAGCGTTCAGCTACAGTCATATCAAGAGCAATAATCTGACTATGTATGATGATTCCAATCAAAAACCAAAGATAGAAAAAAAGAAATTCTTTCCAGTTTTTATCCTGTTGTTTAATTAAATGAATTAGATATAAAGTTAAACCAAAAAAGAAAAGTAAAATGATAATTAAAGGCAAGTAAAAATTCAAAAAATCTGGTTGTAAAATAACCCAATGTTGTGAAATGGCTAAATCTTTGGGGAAAACTAAAGTTTTAAGGTAATAAAAAATTACTTTAGGTAAAGTATAAAGCCTTTGGATAAAACTGATGCGCATAATGGGCATCAAGTCGTGTTTGACAAAATAAACTTTAGCAATGGCAAAACGTAAAAAAGCATACACTAAAGGTAAAAAAACAAGACCAGCAAGCCAGTTAAATTTACTTGTTTTTTTATAAAAAACAACAAACAGAAGGATTATTCCCCAAAATAATGCACCAGTTTCTTTACTTAGAATAGATAAAAGTAAAAGTAAAAAAGTATAGAAAAACACCAAAGTTTCATTTTTATAAAGTTTTTGTAGCAAACGAGAATTGCTTTTTTCTTCAAATTTAATTAATAAAACTAGAGCTACTATGCCAAAAAAGAAAAACAAAATGTCTTGATAGGCGGAGATATAAGCCACAGTTTCAGTATTAATTGGATGAAGGAGAAAAAATAAACTTAGAATAAAAGGAAAAAGCATTGAATTTATTTTTATAGATTCTTGCTTAGGAAGGAGTGATATTAAGAAAGATTTTTTTTCTTGATTCCCCTCCAAAAAATATTGTAAAGTTAAAAAGACCAAAATGCTGTTTAAAATATGCAAAATAACTTGGAAAAGATGAAAGAAAAAAGCAGATGAACCAAAAATACTGTAAATAAAAGCAAAAGTAGTTGGCATTAAAGGCTTGTAATATAGACCTTCCATACTATTATTGCCGCCGCTGTTAAAAGTACTGCCTATGAAAAATGAAGGTAAATTAGCAAGTGAATGAACTGCCTGATTATTAACGATTTGTTCTTCATCATCCCAAACAAAACCATTAAAAAAAGTAGGAAAAAAAATTAGAAAACCAATCAAAATCAAACAGAGAATATATTGCTTTTGGTCAAATTTGAAAATTTTTTCCAAAAAAAAGTCCATGTGTTTATCATGGACTATTTTATGTAATTTTTCATCAGGAAATTATTTATTTTATCTTAAATTTCTATCAAACAAAAATATATAAATTTAGGAACATAGAGTCTAATATTAAATTTTAAATTCAAGAGATAAAAAACAAAAACCCAGCTTGTCCAAACTGGGTTTTTAAAAGATTTACAAAGCTTAAATTTAGCTTTGTAGCAAAAATATGAAAAAACTGCTTTTTGCCTGCCCTTGCAATCAACTGTTTTATTAGTTTCTATTTTAAATTAAGCTCGTGAGTAAAAAGTGAGTTGTTTATGAAGATTTTCTCAGATTTTCCATTCTCCATTTTTTGAGATGAAAGCTGGGAATTTTGAGACTTTTCTTTTCCTTTTTTATCTCTTCTACTACCAATGGAAAACTGACGACAAAGGTTGTTCCTTCTCCTTTTTGGCTAGCTACCTCGATTTTGCCTTTATGAATTTTGGTTAATTCTTTGGCAATTGATAACCCTAAACCAGTACCTTCGCCTTGAGAATTGCCTCGATAAAAACGGTCAAAAATAAAAGGAAGATCTTTTTTGCTAATACCTATGCCATTGTCTTTAACAAAAATTTTAGCTCGATTTTCTTCCTTGATAGCCTTAATTGTAATTTGACCTTTTTTATTAGTATATTTGATAGCATTTTCAATAAGGTTTAAAAAAATCTGAAAAATTTTTTCTTTTTGCCCCATGATCCAAATTTCCTGATCGATATTATTGATAATCTCGAGTTTTTTCACTTGCCCAATTTGTAATGCAATTTCATAAACTTCTTCCAAAATATTACTGATATTTATTTTTTGAAACTGTTTTTCCTGCTGCCCATTTGATGCCCAGGCAAGATTAAGCATATCCTTGATAAGTATATTCATGCGTCCACTATCTTGTAAAATATTTTTTAAAATTTCTCTATACTCTTCATAAGTTCTTTTTTTAGTCAAGGAAATTTCAATATCACTTCTAATGGCGGTTAATGGCGTTTTGAGTTGGTGTGCTAAATCATGAATCAACTCTTTTTCTTTGGTAAAACTTTTTTCCAGTCTATCCAAAAGATCGTTAAAAGCTGTGGCAACTTCACCAATTTCATCTTTGGGATTTAAAATAGCCACACGAGAATCAAGTTTATTGGCACTAATATTATTCATTTCCTGAGTTAAATCTCTTAAAGGAGCTAGTGAGATATCAGCCTCAAGTAAACTGATCAAAATTAAAGGCAAGAGCAGAATTAAAAAAATTAAAACCAAAGTACTTAAAAGTACAGAAAAAGTTTGATTAATAGCGGTAATAGAGTCACCAACAACAATGGAACCAATGAATTGATCTTGTAAATATATTGGTGTGATTTGAAATCTAATGCCATTAATTGTAATAAACTGGCTTGTTTGATTTTGATTGATGGTATTTAAAATAGCTTGAAAAAGTTCGTTTTGTAAAGGAAAAGATTGAGATTGGGCAATGATTTGAAAATCCTTATTAATAACTAAAACCAAGCTGGTGCTTTCAGATTTAAAAGTAGTTAAGATCATTTCCTTAAGCTCGGTTGACAGATATTTATCTTTGATAATTTTTTGGATTTCCTGTGTCTGAGCATTGAGTGTTTCGTCAATTTTTTCAACCATTAATCCTTTAACCACAAAATAAAAACTCATAAAAGCCAGAGCCACGACAATTAAAAAAGATAAACTATACCAGATAGTTAATTTAGCGCGAATTGGAAGTTTGTTTAGATCAGGAAAAATCAAGGAATTTTCAATTACTTATTTCGAGTGAATTTTTATTTTCGCAACTTGTAATTTATCTAGGTTCTATTTTATACCCTACTCCATGGATCGTATGAATTAGTTCAGTTTTTTTACCAGCCTGTTTGATTTTTTTTCTTAAAGTTTTGATAAAAACATCAACCACATTAGAAAGACCATCGTAATTGTAATCCCAAACGTGTTCCAGAATCATTGTTCGGGTGACGACCTCATTTTTGTGAGAAAGCAAAAATTCCAACAAAGAGAACTCTTTTGCAGTAAGAGAAATATTATTTTCTCCTCTTTTGACAAGATGTTTGACTGGATCCAGCACTAAATCATCAATTTCATATTTTGGTAGTTTTTGCGTGGAATTTCTTCTAATAATAGCTCTTATTCTAGCCAAAAGCTCAGAAAAGACAAAAGGCTTAGGCAGATAATCATCAGCTCCAGCATTGAGTCCAATAACTCTGTCTTCCGTATTGGTTCTCGCTGTCACCATAATAATGGGAGTATTATTTTTATCACTTCTTAATTTTTTGCAGATTTGCAATCCGTCTTTATCTGGCAAATTTAAATCAAGGACAATAGCATCATAAGGATTAACTTCGACCATGTATTCACCTTCATCAGCGTTATGAACTACATCAACACTAAAACCCTCCTCTTTGAGTCCTTTTGCCATAACATGAGCAATTCTTTCATCGTCTTCAATAATAAGAATTTTCATTAGTTTATGTAGTTAAATTATTAGATAGCTAAATTAAAAATTAGTATTTTCAATAAAATAATTACTTAGTTTAATATAATAAAATATAGGCTAAATTATAGTGAATAAAAAATGAAAAAAAAATGAATATTTTTTTGATTTAATTCTTAGTTTTTAAGAAACATTAAATAACCAGAATTGCCAAAAGGAGAAATAAAAAACTTTTGTGGATTTTTAATAGCTTGGTAGTCATGCTGTTTAAATTTATTTATCCACCAATTTTCACTTTGAACATTAATATGGACTGGATCGTCAATTGCGCTTGGGCCTCTTTCAGAAACAGCAATGATGTGAACCATTTTACCTTGACTGACTCTATCCCATTCATCGATACAACTATCAATTTCATTGTGGGGAATATGTTCAAGTACTTCTCGGCTGACAACTAAATCAAAATATTTAT
>JAAZND010000029.1 GCA_012798485.1 Candidatus Beckwithbacteria bacterium
AAAGAAACTTTTTAAATCCAGTTTTTCATCTGTTCAACAATCGTTTCTTCCCTTAAAGACTTTTCATCACATTTTTACTTTTTCTTAGTGCAATGATATTAATTGTTTCCTTTTTGTTTTTCAGCGGTTATCATACAGCAGCAGTTTCCGTAGAGCATCAAACCGGAAAAAGCAAATTAGTGTTTTCGCTTTCCCTTTTTCTTGCCCCGGTTATTCATTACTTATTGAACAGAATCAAAAAGTTTCTTGGGAGTAAATTGGCTTGTGGCTTCCCTGATTTACTTCATTGTTAAACTTAAATACTCCGTAGTAAAAAGAGTTTTTGAGCATTCGCTAAACAAAGCGGTTTATTACGGTAACTTTTTATTCCATTGTCCGTCAATAACTGCTTGATGGCTTTTAGGGTATATTCGCCGGTGGCGTAAAGTTCGAAGGCTTTTTGATAAATGGCAATTTTTCTTTGTCTAAATCAATTTCTTTTGTCCGGTGGTTATTAAGATAACCAAGCAGCGCGAAATCGGGCAAAATTCCTTTTCGCAGTTTTTGGCGATGTCCGAGCTATATTTTCGCTTGAATTGTCAAAATAGTATTTACTTTGACCAAAAGCGATTGAAAGCATAAATTTTTCTGTGGTGTGTTTTCAAACCAAAATTTCGGGAACTTCAAATTTAAAAAGTTTTCCCGTATACAGCAAATAAATAATTTTTCCGTCGTCATTGCTATTCCATGCCAGTCTGTCTGGGTATCAAGCCAAAATTCCGCTGGCTTCGCCAGCGAAAATCCAGTCTAACATTTCTCTGAAAATTTTTCGGCCAGGTTCTTTGTCGGCAAATTCTTTTATCTCAACAAGCTTAGCTTCAATGCTTAAATCTTGTCTTTCTTCTGAATCTGGTGATTTTCTGCAATAGATAAAGTATTTCATAGTTACAAATTTAATTTAGAAAAGTCTACTTTTGGCGTTTTGCTTCGGAAAACAAAGACAAAAAATTCAATTTTGCGTCTAAAATCAGCTGGTGAGCCCTCGTAGAGGACGAATTAGCAAGAACTTTTCCCAATTGGGGTGTGTATTTGAAAAATCCGAACCGATTTCATTAACGGGCTTGGCGGACGGGATTCCCCCCGAATCCCCCTTCCGCCAGCTTTGCCTGAAAGCGGAAGATAAAAGGCAAACCGCCAAAGAACCTGAAAAAATGTCGGCTCGAACTTTATTTTGGCTAGAAGCTGGCTTTTTTATTTTTCTTGCTTGATTTTAATTTATTTGGTATCGTTATATTGAAAGTGAAGTTGCTAACACTACAATAACATCCTATAAATTATTGAAAATATAGCAAGAGAAAATAACATTGGAGAAAACATAAAGAAATACCGCACAAAACAAGGCTTGTCGCAAAAAACTTTGCCAAGAAGTCCGGCGTCAAATATACAATGCTTACAAAAATTGAGAGTGTAGTTATTAAGAAACCCTCTATCTTGGTGATGGTAAAAATTGCCAAGGTGCTATAAATAAATATTGAGGAGTTAATAAAATAAAACTATGCCAACACTTTGGAATCAAAATCAAGAAAAAGATTTCTTTATTAGGTCTTTGGAGTTCGCGACTCCAGAACAACTTTTTTATATTACTAAAAATAAAAAATATTTAGCCTATTGGCCCAAAAATTATGATGGCGCAAAAACAACATTGCAAAGCAGGAATTCCTTAATTGGTTCTTATACGGAAAAATGGACCACTGATTTATTTAGCGAAATAGCAAAGATGGTTGGCGGATACGCCGTCCAAGGAGTGATTGCCGAAGAAATAGGATTAACAAACCAATCGCCAGCAGATGTTGCTGTTTGTAAAACGAAAGATATTATACAAAAACCAGAAAATATTTTAATTATTATTGAAGTTAAAATGTCAGTGGTTTGGAATTGGGAATTTAATCCATTGATTAGAAGTTTAGTTTGTATTGGCGATTATAGAACCCATCAGGGTAACCCTGGACTTTTACGTTCTGATACAATGCTGAAAGCTATCGGTAAAAGTATAAATATACGTGTTTCTAGCTTTTCAGCTTCAAAAATTCCGATCATTATCGTAGGTAATACACCCATTACCAAGATTTATTACGAAAAAGTAGATCACTTAAAAAGAAATGGTATTATACAAGGTTTCTGGTCAATAAATCCAAAACCATTGGATAATAACGGAGAAAACATTAAATCAACGCCATTCAAAGGATTTTATAGATTTGATGAATATGAGGAATTAAAACAAAATGCTATCAACCTTTTAAAAGAAGAAAGAGAATTTTTCTCTAGCATGCAAATCCGGAAAAAACTGGGAGAAATTATCGAGATAGCTAACAAAGAGGTTACTTACGAAGCAAAAGCACAAAAATTTTTGGAATTATTGCGCCAATCAAAAGAGTAAATCACTATGGGAACACAAAATTTTTACAACAAGAGAAAGAATGGAACGCAAACTAGCGCTTTTGGAACGCCTGGGCGAATTAACCATGATTCATCAAAGTTCTATAATAGCAAACTTTATGAAGGATTAAATAATGGAAAAGATGTTGAGTATTTGGAAAATCAGATTGATCCCAAGAATATAAATAGAGTTTTTTGTAAAAGTAGTGAAGTTATGTCAGAACTTCCAGATAATAGCGTGCATTTGATGGTCACTTCGCCGCCTTACAATGTTGGCAAAGAATATGACGAGAATTTATCTCTTAAAGAATATAGGGAATTATTAAAACGAGTATTTAAAGAGACCTACAGAGTCTTGGTTCCCGGTGGTAGGGCATGTATAAATGTAGCTAATTTAGGAAGAAAACCTTATTTACCACTTCACAGTTATATCATTGAGGACATGCACGACATTGACTTTCTTATGAGGGGTGAAATTCTTTGGGATAAAGGAAGCAGTGCCAGTCCTTCAACCGCTTGGGGGACTTACTTAAAAGCAAATAATCCGGTATTGCGGGATATTCATGAATATATTCTTGTTTTTTGTAAAGATACATTTACTAGATTGAATCCGCAAAAGAGAAAAAGCACTATTTCAAAAGAGGAATTTTTAGAGTTTACAAAAAGTGTTTGGAAATTTGCTGCAGAGCGAGCTTCAAAAGTTGGACACCCTGCCCCTTTTCCAGTTGAACTGCCTTATCGTTTAATTCAGCTTTACACTTTTGAAGGAGAAGTTGTTCTTGATCCATTTGTTGGAAGTGGGACTACTTGCATTGCTGCATTAAAGACCAATAGGAAATACATAGCTTATGATGTTGATAAAAAATACTGTGATTTATCAGAAAGAAGAATAAAACAATTTTTACAAGAGCAAACAACATTATTTTCAAAAGAATTTGCCGTCAAAGAGGAAAATCAGTTATAATTTTCCTTGCGGGCTATCGCTTGCAAAAAACTTGAAATCGTCCTTTTCGCTTCCACTTCAAGGCGAGGGGGGTTCGGGGGGAATTCTGTCTGCCGAGCCCGTTAATGAAATCGGTTCGGATTTTTTCAAATAATCACCACTATAATAAAGACCCATTCTTTGAACAATGAAAATACCCAAAATTTATTTTTACTCACCATATCGATCTTTCCTTCTTGTATCCTCAGAATCTGTTTATCTTTTGAGAGTTATTTATGTTGGAAAAATTCGATTTACAATCTTTCCTTTTAGCTTTGTCTTTGGTATGAGTTGCAATGTCGTGAGTATCATTTCTAAGGTTTTTGAAAAATGACTTTTTCAAATGGTAAAAATTAAAAAATGGGTGATACATCATCTCAATAAGATGATGTATCACCCATTTTTTATTTCAAACAAAATATTTCTTAATTAATTCAGCTTTCAATTATAATTCCTTAAAACAGAGATACCAATCGATATATTCATACCCCATATCTTTCCGCTTATACATATCAT
>JAAZND010000030.1 GCA_012798485.1 Candidatus Beckwithbacteria bacterium
GTATCCGGATTTAGAAGAAAGTATATGGTCAGATGGCTTTTGGTCAGAGGGATACTTTGTAGGGACAGTAGGACAGAGAGAATTAAGAGAAGTTATTAAATACGTTAAAAATCAGAATAAAGATTAAGACTTAGACACCGAGGACTTTTAGTCCGCGGAGCGGTCATTTCTTCAAAATCTATTTACAATTTTGGGCATCTTTAAGCATTTCCATATGATCTTCGACAAAAATCAGCATTTGTTGTCTATTGGTGCTTTCGGTAAGAATTTCAGCTAGTTGATAATCGCCAATAATATCATTGACCCATTTAGCAATATCATTTGGTTCTCTTTCCAAATGAAAAGCAATCACTTCGTCAGAGGTATTTTGTAAACAACTTTTTAGCTCTTCAAGACTTTCAGCTTTTTTTCCGTCTTGAAAATAAAAAGGTAATTCTACTTTTTCTAACCATCTATTAGCTACATAATGTGGTAAATTAATAGTTCTCATCATTTGTCTTTCCAGGGCTACTATAAGTCCCCATCTGTTCGTGTTTTTTCTTAGTTCTTTGGCTAACTCTTTATCATCTATTACTTTTTCCACCCAGTCAGCAATATCGTTTTTATCATTATTGACATGTTCAGCAATAATATCTTCTCTGATAATTCTTAAAGCCTGTTTGAGCTCCCATAAATTGGAAATAGTGACACCATTATTAAAACGGAAATTTTTACTTCTTGGGATAACTCTAGCCTGCCATTTAGGAGTGAGATATCTTTGAGCAGATGTAAAGATCATTGCTTTTCTTTATTTTCAATTTCAATAGTCAATTATGCAATTGCTACCTAAAATTGAAAAGTATTTATAATTAGATTTTACTACTAATATTATATAAAAGCTTTTTAATTGATTTGTAAAGTAGGAGATTTAAAGCATGGCTATAATTCAAGAAAAAGTGCTGCTGGTTGTAATTTGGTTCTGAGCCAGCACATGGTATCACTCCAGCTTCCTAATCCTATCGAAATATTGTCTAAGATTAGTGGCGGTATATACTTAATTCTAACATCAAGATTAGGTTCTTGTTTAATATTGCTATTACAGGCTTTGAGAATTTGAAGAGTAGCTTGTCTATGGCTGATTAAACGCAACTCTTGATAATCTAAAGGAGTGGTAGTTTTCATAGATAGTTGTTTTTAATTGATAATAATTAATACTACCTAATTTTAGACAACTATCGATGTAATTTTTATAGGATCGGTTTAAAAAGTGTAAACCATGCGCTGGTATACGCTCATGGTGGTGGTGGTGATTTAGGTTTGACTAAAAGACCTCAAATGGATATGATCAATTTATGAAAATAAAGTTTTTAAATTTTTTTGCAAAGAAGAACTTCACTTTTTTCTTTAAAAACATAACAGATAAGAAATTAACTCAACCAATTGAAAAAAAGATTTATTATTATGCCCTTATCAGTGCTGTCTTGTTTTTTATCTTATATTTTTTGACTCAAGCTAAAGCCCATATTGGGTTTTTGGATAGCGATAAATTTCTTTTAATTGCTTCTAATCTAGGGGTTTTTAAAGCTCCAGGTTTTTCCATACAAACCTTATTAACTTATTTTTGGATTAATTTACCACTACCTTTTCCTCTTATTGTCAAAGCTCATTTATTATCAGCTCTACTACAAAGTTTGAGTATTTTTTTTGTTTTTTTAACACTCTATCGTTTGGTCCAATGTTTACAAAAACAGATTAAAGATAAGTTTATTTCCTTTAAAATAGATCCTTTATTAATAGCTTTTTTGGGTTCGGTTTTTCTAGCTACAGCTTATTATTTTTGGTATTCTGCTTTATTTATCAATATTTATATTTTCAACAGCTTTCTTTTAGCTCTCGTTTTATTTTTATCAGTCATTATGCTTACCTCTGATTCTAAATTAATTAAGAAAGAATTTTGGATTATATTAGGCTTTAGTCTTATTCTATTTATCACTAATCTAATTAATTTTGCCCTAGCTATGCTTCTGCTATTGGTTTTAATCTTTTTTTTAGACAAAAAAAACTTTCAAAGTTTATCTCTATTAGCGTTGAGCTTATTCATAACTTTTTGCCTGCAAATAGTTTTACTTTGGTTTTTACAAAAAAATAACGTTGATTTTTCTTATAGATTTGTCAACAGTTTTTGGGCAGCTTTAACTTTTTATCTTCAGGGAATTTTTAATTTACAAATCTTTGTCAGACAAATTAGTCTGGCATTTTTTTCCAATATTTACCTTCGATATTTTTCTATTTTTGAATTGCTTCTTTTAGTTTTAGCTTTTTTTACCTTAATCAAATGGGATAAAAAAATAAGTTTGTTTTTCTTTGCTCCATCTTTTGTTGTTGGTTTTTTATTTTTATTTTTTGTCAATAATTTACAAGAAATTGAACAGCAGCTTAATTTTATCCCTTTATTTCTACCAATATATATTCTGCTAATTTTTCCTTTGGCTTTATTTTTCTATTCTTTTTTAGAAAAATCAAAAAAAATAATTCTAGTGATCGGAGGAAAGGAAAAGTTAGCCTTGATTTTTCCACTGGCTTTATTAAGCTTATTTATTTTTGTAAGAATGTTTATCAATTTACATCAAATCCGAGTTAACCAGTTTATTTTGTCAGAAAAATTAAGCCAAAAGGTTTTACAAGATTTGCCTGCAGATAGTTTACTTATTTGCTTTGAGGAAAAAATTTGCGATTCGATTTTATATGAACAAGTTGTCAATAAAGTTAGAAAAGATGTAGTGACATTAATCCCGTCAGAACTTGATTTGAATCAGAATATTGCTAAAAAGAATTTACATGGATTTAGTTATGAAGATTCTTTTTTTAAGGTTTTAGATTACCTTACTTATAATATTGGTAAAAGACCAGTTTTTGTCTTGGGTCTTACTAATGATTACATTAATATATTAGGCTTTGATTACAGTTTTGTTTACTATATTCCTTATGGATACGTTGCCCAGTTGTACCATCAGCTGCCTCAAAATTTACCTCCAACCAATTATAGTTTGAGTGAGGATTTTTATGATATAAAAATTTCTAAAAATGATTTATATCAAGAATGGTATAAGTATTTTTTAGCTCAGAATCATGCTTTGAATGCTAGTTTTTACAGTAAAATGGGCTATCGGGATTTAGTGCGTGATGAATTAAACATTGCTGCTAACCTTCTTTATCAAATTGAAGACGTCAATAAAAAAAATGTGGAGTCAATGAGAAATCAGATTGAAGGAGGAAATAAGATTGGCAATTACGAACCTGGCTCCTCATCTCAGACGATAGAAGAGATTTTGAAAAACGTAGATAATTATTTAACTCAAGGAAAAATAGCTAAAGCTTATATTGGAGCATTGGGTGCTACAATTGTTGATCCAATGTCTTCTGAAGCGAGATTAAAATTAGCTTCTATTTATGAAAAATTGGGTGATAAAAAAATGGCTTTAACTGAATATAAAAACATTTTACTTTATTATCCAGAGAGCACAATTTCAGCTCAAAAAGTTTCAGAATTACAAAAGTAACCTTTTCTAAGATGGAATTTTCAATCCCTACTAATCATAAAAAGTATCATTTTAATTTAGTTTTTTTTGGAGCCTGTTTGCTTTTTATTCTTGCTTTTGGCGTTTATTATTATTCAGCTTTTAGAACTAATCCTGGATATGCTGATAGCGATGAGTTAATTACCATCGGCTATCTATTGGGAGTAGGCCATCCTTCTGGTTATCCCATACATATTATTTTGACTAAGCTATTTACTTTACTACCTATTGCAGGGACAGTAGCTTTTAAAGCCAATTTACTTGCTGCTTTTTTTCATGCCTTGACTTTGGTTTTATTATATTTAGTTTGTCTTAAACTTATAGCTCAAATATCAAGTGAAAAATGGTCAGCAAAACAAAATGAGGTTTTACAAATTGTGACAGCTTTTCTAGGATCTTTTCTGTTGGGTTTTTCCGCTCTTTTTTGGTTGTATTCTGGAATTAATGAGGTTTTTCCAATTAATAACTTTTTAGGTTTATTGGTTTTTTACCTCGCTTTATTATGGGAAGAAGCAGTGAGAAAAGAAAAAAACAAGGTAAACGCTAAAGAAAAGAGACTGTTTTTAGCTACTTGTTTTATAGCTGGTTTTGGTTTAGCTAATATTCAGGTATTTATTTTGCTCTTGCCTGCTTTATGTATTTTTTTATTTTATACTTTAATCAATACTAAAAAAATCCAATTTTATTTTCCAGTTAACTTCCTACTCTTGATTGTGTTTCCAGTTTTAGGTTTTGTTTTACCAACTTTACTTTTATTTCCTTTAAATGCAAGACAGGCAGACGTTTCCTGGTATTTTGAACAAAATCTCCACGGTTTAGTAAAATTGATTACTCGTCAGGATTTCGCCGGGTTTATTCCTGAAAAAAATATCACTATAAATAATGCTTACATGTTGAATAAAATTGATATTAATGCTCATTTGCAGGCGATTCCTAATTATTTAATTCATTTGAATGAGCATTTTTCTTATCTTGGTTTGATTTTATTTGTCTTAACTTTAGTCTGGTTATTTTTTATGCAAAGAAAAATTTTTTATCTTTTAACTCCATTTTTCTTTTTTCCAGGATTTTTGTTTGCAGTTTATATGAAAGTCAAACCAGAAGATTCTCAGAACCTGGTCAATCGGGCTTATATTGGTGTTTCACAAAGGCAATATCTGTTAGGAGAAGTCTTTTTTGCTATCTTTCTGATTTTAGCTTTATGGATTTTGCTCCAGCTACTGATTCGTTATTTTAAATTTAAATATAAACAGATCCTTATATTTGCTGTTATTTTATTTCTAAGTTTAGATGTATGGTTTTTTCTTGACAATAAACAAATGGGAATTAACCGCGATAATAGAATGGCCTGGGATTATGCTAGACAAGTTTTAGATGATGCAGAGGATAATTCGCTAATTGTTTGTATGGCTGATTTTTCTTGTTTTTCACTTTTTTATATGCAGGAGGTTGAGCATTATCGTCCTCAGGTTAAAGTTTTAACTCGTAATCAATTACTGCAAAAGCATTATCTTAATAAAAATCCTGGTCAATATTTAGCCTTTAATTATCGAGGCAATCCTTTTTTTACAGCTGATATGATTTCTTATAGTCTTTTAAATCATAAAGTTTATTTGACTGATCCTTCAATTTATTATTCTAAATATATGGGCTTTGAGGCTAATCCATTTTTTTTAATTCCAAAGCATTATTTATATGAAATTACAAAAAAAGTTCCGGAAAAAGTAGAAAGCTATGATTATAATTTTACCCAAAAATTAATACAACAAACCAAGTCAAAAAAAGATTATTGGGCCAGATCTTTAAATGATTATTTTGCCAATTTTCATAATGTGATGGGTATTATTTATGGTCATTTAGGGCTAAAGAAAGAAGCTTCGCAAAATTTTGGCCTATCAGCACAATTAACCCCCGATAATCAAATTTCTCAAAATTTGAAAATGAAGTTAAATTTTTATAATGGTAATCCTTATTATTCTTTTGGTTCGGTCAGCTCTAGCTCAGCTGAGCTTTTAAAGATTTCACAACAACAATTTCAAGATGGAGAAGTTTTAAAAGCTTATGATAGTAACCTTAAAGCTTTATTTATGGATCCGCTTAATACTGAAGCAAGAATGAACTTAATCTCTCTCTATAAAGTGGGGAGATATTATAATCAGGCTAGAGAGGAAATTTTTAATGTTTTAAAATATGATCCTTCAAATCAAGAAGCTAAGAAAGCTTTAGAAGATTTACCCAAAGAATAGCCTATTCTAATTGATTTAATTTTGTATTAATAATCATTTCATTATATCTTGGAATAATAATTTCCTTCTGACCTTTAAAATCAGAAATCCATAATCTTTTAAACTGAATAAGATCGTCTTGTTTAGTTTCCTCAATCAAATATTGATCTTTTTTCCAGGGGATAAAATAAGGATTAGTCAGATCATTGGCAATTTCAATTGGTGTTCTTGCTACCTCTTTTGCTTTTTCAAAATCATAAACATGCCAGTAACCTTCAGAACTTAGAGCAAATAATAGGTTATCGATTCTTTTGAGGCTAGTAAAATTGACCTTAGTATTTGTAGTCTCAAAAATGATTTGAGGATTGCTAGGATTTTGTAAAGGATAAAAAACTAACTTATTTTCAACTGGTAAAACTACACCTTGAGAAAAAGGATCCCAAACGACAAGATAGCGGCTTGATAAGTTTGTTTCGCTTTCAAATTGAATTGGATTGCCAGCATTAATATTTGTAAACATAAATTGCGGTTTATTTTGACTTTGACCATAACCAGAAATAAAAAGAATAGTTTTTTCATCAGGAGAAACTTTAAAAACGTTACCATAAGGATAAGGAATAGTAATTACTTTTTGTTCTTCAGTATCAAGATTGATAATACGCATTTTACTCCCATCATCAGTAATAAAACGCAAATTATTTTCATTGGCAGAGAAATCCAAGAATGGATTGGTGTTTAAAAATTGAGAAGCTTTATAGACATTTTTAACCTGTTGTGTTTCGATATCAAAGACAATAATTCCTTGTTCCGGAGAATACCAGGCTAAAAATTTATGACTTGGACTAATATAAAAATTTTCAATATTTTGATCAATAGGAACCTCTTTATTGTTAAAAGTATAAATTGCAACTGGATATTTAAAATTAGGATCAACTAAAAAAATTTGATTTTTATTGGTAAAAGCGATTAAAGATTCAGCTTTTTTGATATCTTCAAAATTGACTTTTTGTTGTTCAATACTGGGATTAGTTTGAACTTGCTCTGATTGATTCTCTTTAGAGCAAGCAGTGAGAAAAATAAGAGTAAATAATAAAATTATGATCTTATAATTAATCATATAATTTTTTGAATTTTCCATATTATAGACTACTTATTTCTTTTTGTCTTTTTCTTCTTTATCTTTAGGGTTAACGCCTTTTAAAATATTCTCAACTGACTCTTCAAATTCAGTTTTAAACCGATCCTTTCCTTCCTTTTCAGAAATAATCGTCATTTTATTTTCTAAAACAGCTAACTCTCCTTGGATTA
This sequence comes from Candidatus Beckwithbacteria bacterium, assembly GCA_012798485.1. Lineage (GTDB taxonomy): Bacteria > Patescibacteriota > Microgenomatia > UBA1400 > UBA1449 > JAAZND01. Next base: position 7,091 of record JAAZND010000030.1, read on the forward strand.
ATTCTTGAATATGCTTACTTTTGATTTTACTTGTTCGGTTATTAATCATCATTTTCCAGATAAGCAACGCAAAAAGAATTAAGAAGATTAAGATTGAAATAAAATTAAATAAAACTAAAGTTTTGTCAGCTTTTGATTTTCCTGGAATTAATAAATCTCTTAGAGACTGGACAGACATCACTTCTCCGGCTTTTTTTACTGGTTCCTGTAAAAGTTGAGCAAGTGGATAAGGAGTGGCTTTGCTACGCTTTTCTAACTCTTCTGGAGGCGGAGGAATAGTATTATCTTCTTCCACTACAGTTATATCAGAATTATTAGAACTAGTGTTGCTGATGGTACTATGAGAAGATCCAGAGGTTGTAAAGTCAACCACATTAACATCATCAAAAAGAGTGGTCGTATTAACGATTGGTGTTGGCGTGGGCGCTGGCGTGGGCGTTGGTTCAGGGCTAGTCGTAGGAATTGGCGTAGGTGTTGGTGTAGGGGGATAACTTACTTCTGGAGTGGCGCTAGGAGTTGCAGTGGCGGTTTCCGTAGGTGTAGGAGTGGGTTCTGCAGTAGCTTCATCTTTAGCGACTATAATGGTTGTAAAAGGAACAGAAATATTAGCAACTACAGGGGTGCCAGCAAAATAGAACTTGCTATATAAATCCATAAATCCAAGACTAATTTGGTTTGGAGAAGAGACATGAATGGCTAAGAATCTGATTTTGGCAATTAAACCTTCAGGTTCTGTATAACCAGTTTGTCCCATAAAGCCACAAGTAATAATAATTTTGCCATTTTCATAATAAGGAGTAATAGTATATAAATCTTTACCTGGAGGAACATCACTTGCTGGAGCCCAAAAAGAACATTTAGAATCTATTATACTGGTAGAAAGATAATAAAGATAATATGTAGGAACAGTGATGACTGCTTGTGCAGCGGAAATATTACTACCATTAGCGTTGAGGTGGAGTTCAAAAACAGCAATATTATTATACATAATTTCACGAGGACCTTCGAAATAAAAATTTGGTGGACCGGCAAAAACTTGTTGTTTTTGCTCGTAAAATAGAGTGATTAGAAAAACAAAGAAGATGATTATTTTTTTTAATTTAATCTTGATCATGGTAGAAGCCTAAATTTTATTAAGAATCAAAATAGGATAAGTTATTTCTGCCTCAAAAATATTGGTTCCTTTCCCGTTATTTAACAAAATCATACTTTTAGGGTCAATTTTAATCTCAGTCTTACCAAGACTTTTTGCGATAAAGGTGATTTGGGCAAAATTATTTTTTCCAGTAAAACCTGGACTGGGCGTGCCGCAAGAAATACGAATAGTACCTTTTTGGTTATCAAATTTATTCTCTGGATAAAATTGACAAAAGGATTTTGAAGTATCAATGTTGGTTATTTCTAATTTTTGTGGGTCAAAGTTAAGATAAAATCCGACGGAATTGACAGCCTGGTTTCTGGTATCTACGACAAAATTAAGATTAAGTTTGGAATCAACACCAACTTGATTATCTCCCTGAATATAAAAAGTTCCCTTCTTAATTTTTGTGCCTAGAATAAAATCCTGAGGATTTTTTTCTTTTTTTAAAAAGAAAAAGCCAAGCAAAGAAAACAAAACAATAAGACAGACAAAAATTATTTTTTTATTCATTATTCTAAAAATTTAAAAGAATTTAACATAATATCAATTCTCTTAGCATCATCATCTGATAAATTTTTACTATACGTAGCATACCAGATTTCATAAATATAATCTTTATATTTTACTAAATATTTATTACCAGGATATTCGCTATAGTCTTCTAATTCTAAAAATAAAGCCGGTTGATCTCTAAAAGTAGTTTCTGTCTGTTTATAGTTAAGGCTATTACCTTTTGTTAATTTATAATACTCATCTACTTTAAGATCAGTTTCCATAATCTGAATCTTGAAAATATAACCGGTTTTTCTTACAAAAGTTAAGCTATTGTCAGTTTGAATTAAATTTACTGAATTATCAGGATAATTAATTTCTATCTTCATTGGACCATTAGTAATGGTTTTCCAATTGGTATCTTCAAAAGCTACATCAGCTTGAGATTTGGCGTATTTATCTTCTGAGGTATCAGAAGCTCCTTGAATTTCTCCGGAATTACTTGCTCCCTTAAGTTCTTTAGTTTCAGAATTAGTAGACTGAGAATTATCCTGAGAGTCATTTATTTTTTTTTTGACATCTTCAGTTTGCGTTGGTAATTGTGCGCCTTCAGGCAAATATTGCTGTACTAGGTTGGTATCTACTTCAGTTTTACGATTTAAAACAAGCCATGTTCCACCACCTAAAAGAATAATGATGAAAAAAGTTAAACCTAAAATTCTAATTGGTTTAGGAATTTTATTTAAAAAATTCTTTTTATTAAGAATTTGTTGCTGAGTTTGTCCTGGATCTTGTAAATTAATATTAGTATTTATAGGTTGATTAGGAATGGTATTAAGAGTAGCTGCAACATTTTGATTAATATTATTAAGATAAGGATTAGTCTGGTTAGGATTTGGAGTAATGACTGGGATTGGTTGAACAGTGGAAATATTATTATTGGTAGTTTCAGCTATAGGATTATTTGTTGTAGTAACTGCTTCTGTAATTACCAGGTTTTCATCACTGATAAGCTGATCCATTGAATCACAAATGGTTTTTAGTTCCTTAGAAAGCATAAAAAATTTATTATTTTCTAGGGCAATCCTAGGATGAGCAATGTTTTCCATATGGCTCATTTTTCTTTCAAAGCTTTGCTTTTCTTTTTCAAATTGAGATCTTAAGTCATCAATTTCCTGCTGATATTTTCTTTCTTTTTTTAAAGATTCTTTTAATTCTTCTTCTAAAACAATTAATTTTTGCTTTTCTTTGTTATCTGGCCAAATTTGTGGTTCAGCTTTATGACTATAAAGTGTTTTTGTTGGATAGCTTGGTGCAGGATAAATTTTTTGCAATTTTATTTCTTCTTTGGCTGTAGTTTGTTTTTGTAGTTTAGCTTCTAATTCTTTTTTTAGTGCCCGAACTTTATTAATTTCATCTTGAAGAGTAGCAAAATCTGTTTTTTGAGAAGGTAATTCGTCGTCGTCATTGTAAGTTGAAGTTGGACTTGAGGAACTGGATTTATAATTAGAAAGGCGATTCAAAGGGCGATAAAACCCCTGTTTAGCATACGAGGATGATAAGAATTTTTTGGTTCTCGCCATGGCAGTTTAATTATCTGCAATAATATATATTATAGAAATAAGTTAGCAATTTTTGAGACAAGATGCAAGAGTTGAAAGGAAGCTGAAAGCTTATTTTCCCCAGTAGTACATCATGATAGAGAAATCAATCAAATTAACAATCCTATCAGTATTCATATCGGCTAAAGCGTTGTTTGTGCCCCAATAATACATTAAGATGGAAAAATCGATTAAATTAGTAATATTATCACAATTTAGATCTCCGTGACTGATATCACAACTTGGGTTTCCTGAGGATCCGGTATCGCTAGCTACAGTAAAAATAAGAGTGTTGCTAAAAAGGCTTTGGAAAGCGTCCTTTTGTACCAAAGAATAAACTTTATAGTCACCAACAATATATTCATTTGTGTCAGTAATAGTATAAGCCCAATTACCATTTATATCACTGGTAGTGTAATAAGTACGAAGTGGAGATTCGGTAAAAAGACTAATATTAGATTCTGGGACGCTTTTACCACTGACAACTACATTGTCACCTTGCTCTATTTCATTGTCATTTAATTCAATCGTAGGTGAGAGAATAAGATTGGAAACATTGATATGTTGATAAACTGGTGTTTCTACCTCTAAATCTACAGATGAAGTCGTTCGACTTACATTGTCAATTCCATATATCCTGAAGCTATGAGTTCCCCCATTTAAACCATTTAAATATTTAGCAAAATAGCCATCTTCGTTAGCCGTAACAGTTCCGACAATTGTTCCATTTTCACTAAAAAAGACAAAGGCATAAGGAGAAGTATAACCGGAAATTGTTAAAGAGGCAGTATCTGGAATAATGGAAGCAGAAACAGTGACCAGAAGGCTTGACTCTGCGGCGGTAGTATTAGCAAAATATTTAATTATTAAGCCATCTTTATCTTCAGAAACAGTGACATTAACATTGAAATATTGGGAAGATGTGGGGTTAGTAGCTGTGATACCACGAATTGTAACATTTGTTCCTGGCTGGATAGATATTCCTGTAAGAATGACTTTACCACTATCAGTAGCTACACTGACTGTGCCTAAACTTTCCTCTACTATAAGATTATTAGTTGTGATATCGGTAAAATTTGGTAGATTAATGGTTATATAGTCAGTTGATCTAATTGGTTCATAATCGACTGGTAAAGTAAATTTAACTATATGACCTACTTCTTTATAATCTGGAACACTGGTACTGAGAATATCTTGAAATTCTTCTAAGAGCGAATCTGCATAAATATTCTTGATAAAAACAGAGCTTAAGGAAAAAAGGAGTATTAAAATTAAAATAATTTGAGCAGTTGTTCTCATATTTATTTCATACAAGACATAATAATATTGAAGTATGTTAATTGTTTTTAAATCCAATTAATATATATAATCATTCTATCAATAGATTTTGTTGAATAAAAGAGAGAGTATAAAAAGAAGCTCTTAACTTTGAGAGATAATTTTCATGATTTTAGCTAATTTATCTCTCCCGCTAATCAAAGTAATAATTAAAGCAATTATAAAAACAACTGCAATTAAAACTACTACAATTAACCAAATAGGTAAGATGGTAAATTTAACTGCTGAAGTTATAGGTAAATTTTTTTGTCCATAAGTAGCAATCATTGTAGCGGTGAAAATTCCCAGGACATTAGTTTTATTCCAAATTGTGTCCATTTTGCGAGTGGCTCCTGGTAAAACATTTCTTCCTTCTAGAGGTATTTCATCTACTTTTTTGCCAAAAATGTTAGTAATCACAATAGTTCCTTCTGGTCTAATATGTGTGTTCCCATTATTTTTAATTCTGGCTATAAAATCGATAGGTCCTTTTTGAGAAAAAGAAGGAGCTGAAAAAGTTTCCAAAGTTGCATTTTCTTCTACATTACCAGAAATTCTTAATAACACTAAAGAACCAACTCTATTAGCAACCTTAGCTCCACCTTGTACAGGTTTATCTCCTCCAGTTTGAAAAAGAATAGAGGCATAATGTCCTCCTGGTTCTGCATTTTTGGGAACATTGATTGTAAAAGCGATAGCTTTTTCTTCTTTTGGTTGTAAAACAACATCTTTGGTAGAAAGTTCTACCCATTTAGCTAAAGAAAATGAAGTTTGATCCGTGTCTTCTTCCAAAACAACATTACCTTCTTCTCCTGAAGTGGTAAAATCTTCGACTAGTAAAGTATAAGTAAGAGGTTCATTAGCTTCATTTCTGACTTTAATTTTTTCGGTGACATTTTCTCCAGGATTAGCAAATAATTCAAATTTAGGAGGGATAACAGTAATAGAGCTACTTTGTTGAGCTTGAACAGATTCTTGTTTTAGGCTTATAAGTAAAAAGAAGGCAAAGAAGAAACTAATTAATTTTATGAATTTTTTATGAATACTCATATGATTTGATATTATCAATTTAATATTAAATTTGTCAATGATTAATATCTTAAAACTTTCAACTTCCTCTAGTTATTTTACTAACAAATATTTTTTTTGTCTATCACCTCTTATTTATTCTCATCCATTTTATAAATAATGTCTTTAGGTTGATTATAGACAACATCAATAGAGTCAATCTGCATTGGATTATCTTGAGAAACACTAGCCATAGTTAATTGCCAGCTAAGATTACCTTCTGATTCCAAAGCATATGTAGCATCGATGGTATTTTCATAAACCAGAAAGTTATTTTCCTCAGCAGAAGGTTTATAAGTAGTTAAGATATAATCTATTTCATCTAAATTATCTTCTTCGTGGTCATCAATGTAAGAGACTTTATTATTGGGAAGAAAGTATTCTTCATCCACAGTATTATCAATCAAGATATGAGTATTAACAGGGGGATTTTTAAGAAAATCTTCGATTGATTGGTAAGCTTGAGTTTTTTCTAAAAAAGTATATTTATCATTAGTCAGTTTTACCCATTTATTCCACTCTAATTTTTCAAACATTGGATGATAAATTAATCTATAGATTTGAGGATGCTCTTTTTGCGTAGCTAATTTGAGCCATATAGGACCTTTTTCTTGTGGAAGTTTATAAACTATTTTGATTGAAGTTTTTTGTTTAATTGCAGTTGTTTTAGTGCTAAAACCTGCCTGTTGAGTATAAATGTTTTGCACTTCATTAGTTTGTTCTCCTTGAACTTTTTTATTGTTTTCTTTTTTTTGATCTTTCTGCCATTGTTTAACCCCATAAACTGCTAGAAATCCAATTAAAGCAACTACAAGAATATTTTTGGCAAAATTTAAATTTAAGATATTTTGTTGAAGAGGGTTTTTCATTGTCAAGATAACATAACACCATCTTTCAAAAAAGGCAAGATGGTGTTATGAATAAGTGTTATGTATTTTTTTTACTTTGCTTTTGCTTTCTCTTCTTTGATTTTTTGTTCAGCTTTATAAATAATAACTCTTGTTTTATCAAGCATATCAGGACTTACGGAAACACTTGTAGCTCCCCAGCGGCAGAGTTTTTCGCTTATGTCAGGATAGATAGATGGAGCTTGTCCGCAAATAGAACAGGCTATTTTGTATTTTTTAGCTGTTCGACAAATATGTTCAAGTGACATTAAAACCCCAAGATCATGGACGTCAGAAATATGGGCGACATGTTCGTTATCTCGATCAACACCCAAAATAAGCATGGTTAAATCATTTGATCCGATAGAAATTCCGTCTATACCCACATTGATAAAATTATCAAGTTGTAGAACATTATTAGGAATTTCTACCATCATAAATAGTTTAAAATTGGGAGTTCTCTTTAGTCCATGGTCATACATGATTTTTTTGATATCTTTTAACTCTTGGACTGTTCTGACAAAAGGAACCATGACATGAAGATTTTTCCAGGCAAATTTTTCTCTTACCATTTTGATCGCATCAATCTCCATTTTGAAAACTTCTCCATCTTGGAGATAACGATCGCATCCTCGATAACCAATCATTGGATTTGCTTCTTCTGGTTCATATTTTTCTCCACCAACTAAACTACGATATTCATTGGTTTTAAAATCAGTAAAACGGTAAATAATTGGTCTTGGATAAAAAGCTCGACAAAATTCTTCCAAACCTTCAGCTAGTTTGGTGATAAAGAATTTTTGTCTACCTTGTCTTATCAACTCTTGTGGATGAATCCCAATATATTCTGAAATAATAAATTCAGCTCTTAAGAGCCCAACTCCATCTACATATTGTCTAGCAGTATCAAAGGCTAGTTCTGGTTCTCCAAGATTGACATAGACTTTCATTTTGGTTTTGAGCTCTGTGATATTTTTTATTCCTCTTGGCAAAGGCATTTTTTCAATCTTAGTATCGATTTCACCAGCGTAAACATTACCTTTGTTAGCATCAACAGTATAAGTTTTGCCCATTTTCATTATTTTCGTTGCCTTACTACCTCCTACAATACAAGGCACTCCCAGTTCTCGGCTGACAATAGCAGCATGAGAAGTCTGCCCACCTTCGTCAGTGACAATAGCACAAGCCCTTTTCATAGCTGGAACATAATCTGGTGTAGTCATTTCAGCAACCAAGATATCTCCTTCTTTGACTTTATCAATTTCTTCTGGAGATTTTAAAACTTTGGCTTTGCCGGTAGCTACTCCTGGACTGGCAGCAGCACCAGAAAATAAAGGTTTTTTGCTGGTTTCGGTGACAACCACGGTTTCTGTAGAATCAATTTTTTCTGCTACTGCATCTTGCGTAGTGATTGGTCGAGTTTGGACAATGTAAATTTTGCCTTTTTCATAAGCCCATTCCACATCTTGTGGCCATTTATAATGATCCTGTAATTGCTGTCCATATTGAGCAACTTTTAAAATAACATTATCTGAAACTTTTTGTTTGCCAACCAAAGATTTTGGCACTGGTCTTTCTTTAGTAATACCATTAATTTTAGTAAGTTGAGTTTTTTGTTCTGAGATTTCTTTTTTAATAATTCTCCAAATTCTGCGGTCTACTTCAAAATGATCTGGAGTGGCAGAACCTTGAACAATCATTTCTCCTAAACCGAAAATTGATTCAACCACAATAGTGGTTTTATCATTATTAACAGGGTTAAGAGTAAACATAACACCGCTGACTTCACTTTGAACCATTTTTTGGACAGGCACAGCAATTCCCACTTTGAAGTGATCAAAACCTTTTTCGACACGATAAAAAATAGCTCTAGATTCAAAAAGTGATGCCCAGCATTTTTGGACATGTTTGACCACATCTTTTGTTCCTTTAATATTAAGATAAGTAGCTTGTTGTCCAGCAAAAGAAGCATCAGGTAGATCTTCAGCGGTTGCGCTGGATCTTACAGCCACCAAAGTGTCATCTTTTTCCGGCATTTTGGCATAAGCTTTTTCGATTTCTTCTCTTAGATCTTCGGGTATTTCTGCTTTTAAAATTAAATCTTGAACTTTATCTCTGGCAGCATTTAAAATTCTAGCATTATTAACATTTAATCCTTCTAAAATAGCTCTGATTTCGCCACGAAGATTGTTATGATCTAAAAAATAAAAATAAGCAGGAGAAGTAACGCAAAAACCTTGAGGGACTGGAATTCCAGCTTTGGTCATTTCGCCTAAGTTTGCACCTTTACCTCCAACTAAAGGAATAGAATCATGATCAACATCCTTAAACCAAACAACGTTGGGTTGAGCTTTGTATTTTATCATGGGCAGTTTCAACAAATTTTCAAGTTCCAATCCCTAATATTGAAATTGAAAACTGTTTATGAATTAATATTGTTTTAAATTTAAAAACATTCCTTTAATCATGATAAATTAAAAAAAACAGCAATGCAAGAGCCAACAAACCTAAAAAAAGATATTCTAGAAGGATCTTTTTTGTTAACCTTTTTATTTTTAGATGTTCTCCTATTCCCCATAAAATAAAATTGCTAACCAAAATAATCGCGGAAGCTAATCTGATAATTTTAGACTCTGAAGCAAGAAGATAAGTTAGGCTCGAGAAAAAAGTGATGATCAGGTAGATTAAGAAATATTTCATAACTTAAATAATATTTCCATCGCTGGTTAAAATAATTAAAATACCAAAAGTAATCAGAAAAATAAGATGGCCCCAGATTTGTCTTTTTCTTGGCTTCGGTTTTTTCAAAATATAATAGCTAAAAAGATTGATGAAAATAGTGATAGTAAAACCCAGAAAAACTGACATAGCAATTACTTTGGTTAAGAAAAATTTATCATTAACAATTTTTTCCCATGGGATTTTGGAGGCTTGTAAAAGTTCAGTGGTTTTAAATTCAACATTATCTCTTGTTTGCTCTACCGCATATTGTTCACCTGGAGTAAATTCAGTGCCAAACATTTGAACAATTAAAATAGTTTCTTCACCTTTGAAATCTCCCATGACAACAGCGATTCCGATATCCTGATAATTGGAATTTAAAATGTTAGCTTTATGATTTGGAGAGTTCATCCAAGCTGCGACCAGATCTTTAGCATTATCAAAATCCTTGGCA
>JAAZND010000003.1 GCA_012798485.1 Candidatus Beckwithbacteria bacterium
AGGAGAATTTTATTGACGGTAATTTTGACATTAAGCTTTAATTGCTTTGCCTGTTTATTAAGCTTGATTTGGATGGCTAAATTCTTTCTTTTTTTCATTGTTAAAAAAGGGCAGTTTGCACTGCCCTTTTTTTATTTTGATATATAGCTTTGATTTTAAAGAATATTTTTTCTTTTAGCTAGTAATAAATATCCTACTGAACTTAAGGCAAAGCCTAAAATTAGTCTTAAAGCAAAGGCTAAGTTTTGACTAAAAGTACCAGTAGCAGCTAACACACTAGTTTGAGTTCCTAAAACTTGACCAGTACTAGCAGCGCCTAAAACTTCTCCGCCGCTAACACTTGGACAATGTAGATCTTGTAATTCAATATATTGAGATGGATAACCATCTTTGGTTTCGGCATGAACTTTACCTGGGTCGCCATAATCAAAAGCGACACTGGCTCTACCATCATCTCCGGTTCTAGCAGTTTGTTGTCTACCATTGTAAGTAAAGGTGACTTCAATATCTTTTTTCAAATTACCATTTTCTCTGGCTTCATAAACTGCTCTAAAATTTTTACTCTCACAGGTAGGATAATTGAGCCAGTAAGATGATTGTTTGCCAGAATCTGGAGTTGGTGTTGGTTCAGTGCTTGGTGTTGGAGTAGGCTCAACAGTAGGAGTTGGTGTTGGTTCAGTGCTTGGTGTTGGAGTAGGCTCAACCGTTGGTGTAGGTGTACAAGTTGGAGTAGGAGTTGGTGTAGAACCTTTATAAAATTCTACATGACTAATATCTTTACAACCTGGACCAAAACCAATTTTGTAAACTTCAACTTTGTATTCAGTTCCCCAAGGATGAGAATCTTTTCTCCATTTAGCTTCATAACAACCATTATTGGTATATTGCCAGTTGTTGGTATAGTTACCAATATTTAAAGTAAAACAAGCTTGACCTTGATTTTGACTACCAGCTTTGACAGTCGCTGAAATAGCTTTATCACCAGAATTATAAGTTGAGTAATCAAAAGGAGAATGTTCGTCTTTATTAATATAACCGGTACCACAATCACCAAGACCTTGAGCTAAAGCAATAAGGTTTCGATTGTTGGAACCAAAGATGAAAAGACCAAATATAACAATAAAAATTGCTAATATAGAAGCAAAAATTTTATTTTGAGATAGTTTCATAAAATTTAAAATTTGGGCAAGATTAATGTTTATAAAAATTGGCGAAATTATACCGAAGATTATAAGAAAAGTCAATAATTAAACCAAAAAGAGCTTAAGAATAGCTGAATAATTATAGTTCAATCATTAAATTATCAATTGTTAATTTAAGATTAATATTTTTTGAAAGATCATTATAAGCTGTTTGAGTTTTTTTAAGCTTACGAATATTTTGCGAAGTATTTTCCTTAAGAATTTGTTTTCTAAAATATAAAATTAATTGTTTAAGAAAAATTAAAGCTTCTTCCCTACTCTTTTCCAATTTTTCAGCAAAAGTGAGTTTTTCAAACAAATTTAAAGCTAAAAATTTTTCAATTTCCTGGTCTTCAAGTTTCTGCTGCATTTTGTATCCTGTATTCTGTATTCTTATTATTTGGCATCTTGATTGAATGGTAGGTAAAAGCTTATTAAGGTTTTGAGTAAGAAGAAAAATTTTGACATATTCTTCTGGTTCTTCCAGAAGTTTTAAAAAAGAGTTTTGAGCAGCAAGAGTAAGAGCGTCGGCTTGCCAGATCAGGAAAATTTTATAAGCCAGTTTTAAAGCTGCGGTGTTAACTTGATTTTTAAGATTCCTAATTTTTTCAATTTTAATTGAGGCAGTTTTGTTGACAGTTTTTTCATTAATTTCCGGATAAATATTAAAAATATCAGCGTTGTTTTCTAAATTGATTTGAGATAGATCTAAACCTAGAGTTTTGACCATAATTTCTTTAAGTTGGTTTTGATCAATAGCATTCTGGTAGGAAATGATATAGCTGTGCATAAAATAGCTAATTAGCTGACTAGTTAATTAGATGGCTAGATTATAGATTAGATTGCTAAATGGTTAAATGGTTAAATTGTTGGGTTATTATTAACAAAGGTATGAATCTATAAAAATAAAAATTAATCTTGTCATTCTGAGCTGGCTGTAAGTCAACTTCAGAATCGTTCCAATTACCAATAGTAAAAACAATAACCTTGTAAAGGCTTTTCTAATGAAGATAAAACAAGAAGTATTAACAGGATAGCATATTCCGCACTTGAAGTTTTAATTGCAAAATTGGATAATGATTTTAACTTTAATTAGTTGATTTTTTTATGCTTGCCCAAAATATTCAAAACCAGAAACTAATTGATATTTTATTGAACGACCATATTCTTTCTCAGGATAATTATAATCTGGTTAAAAATGAGCAAATTAATACCGGGAGAGACGAAGAAGATATTATTCTGGAAAAAAAATTAGTTTCAGAAGATAACTTAGTTAGAGCCAAATCCAAACTTTACAATATTCCCTTTGTAGATATCAAAGATTTGGCAGTCAACCCTCAGGCCTTGTCTTTTATCCCTCGCAATGTTGCAGAACGTTTTATAGTTTTTCCCTATGCTTACAATAATCAGACTGGTAATATTTCGGTAGTAATGCAAAATCCACTCGATGTAAATGCTATAGATTTTTTAGAACAAAAATCCCAGAAAAGTATTACTCCGTTTTTTGGTTTAGAAAATGATATTAAAGACATGATTACCCAAAAATATGCCCAGGGTCTTTCTTATCAAATTGATGAAGCGTTGAAAGAAACTGATCAAAAAGAAGTTATCGACGAAAAATCAATCAATGAAGTAATCCGAGAAGCCCCGATTGCCAAAATTGTGACTACAATTATGAATTTTGCTGTCAAAGTTGGAGCCTCAGATATTCATATCGAAGCTTTGGAAGATAAAACTCGAGTCAGATATCGTATCGACGGAATTTTGTATGAGAAATTAGTTTTACCCAAAAATGTCCATGAGGCTTTGATTTCGCGTATCAAAATTTTATCCCGTATGAAAATTGATGAGAAAAGAATTCCTCAAGATGGCAGATTTGCTTTCAAAACTAAAAATGAAGAGGTGGATTTGCGTGTGTCTACTCTACCCTCTGTCCATGGAGAAAAGATTGTGATGAGACTTCTCAAAAAAGGCGGTGAAGTTCCTGAATTAAGTGATTTAGGAATCAGAGGTAGAGCTTTAAAAAATCTTGAAGAGGCAATCAAAGCCACTCACGGCGTGGTTTTGATCACTGGACCTACTGGTTCTGGTAAAACTACCACACTTTATTCAATTTTACACAAAATTAACACCAGTAAAGTTAATATTATGACCCTGGAAGATCCAGTCGAGTATGAAATGGAAGGCGTGAACCAAGTGCAAATTAATCCGGCGGCGGGTTTAACTTTTTCTTCAGGGTTGCGTTCATTTTTACGTCAGGATCCTAACGTAATTATGGTGGGAGAAATTAGAGATAGTGAGACAGCAGAACTAGCGATCCAGGCAGCTTTGACTGGACATTTAGTTTTTTCGACTCTACATACCAATAGTTCAGCTGGTGCTTTGCCTCGTCTTATAGATATGGAAGTTGAGCCATTTTTACTTGCTTCTGCAATTAACTGTATTGTGGGACAAAGAATTGTCCGTAAAATCTGTTCTCATTGTAAGGAGGGTTTTAATCCACCTATGGAGGCGGTGATGCAAATTAAAGAGGTTTTAGGATCATTATTTACTCAATTTGAAAATAAAGAGATTCAACTGTTTAAAGGTAAAGGTTGTAGTTTTTGTAATGATACGGGTTATTCTGGCAGACTTGGGATTTATGAAGTTATGCCAGTTTCGGAAAAAATCAGTACTATGGCTATTTCTAAAGAACCAGCCTCAGCGATAGAAAGACAAGCGGTAGAAAGTGGAATGTTGACGATGAAAATGGATGGTTTTTTAAAAATTCTCGAAGGTTCAACCACGATTGAAGAAGTGCTGCGTGTGGCACAGGAATAGATTTAGGTTGTAAGTTGTAGGGAATAGAGATTAATAGTTTGAAATTTAGATTGCGAATTTTAAATAAATTTAGACTAATTTAATTGTTAAATTGTTGAAATTAATTAACAATTTAACCATATAACAGTTTAACGATTATATTTAAGAAGAATAAGCTTAATAGAAATTAAAATGTAAGAATTAAATTTTTAATTTTTCATTTTAATTTTAAATTTATCTTGTGGATATACAATATCTTTTAGCTGAAACCATCAAAAATCATTCTTCTGATTTACATTTACAAAATAATACTTATCCGGTTATCAGAGTTGACGGCCGGCTTAAAGCGATTGTTAATACTCCAATTTTGACACCTCAGGTTTTGAAACAACTTATTTTTTCTCTAATGACAGAGGATCAGCAGAAATTTTTTATCGAAAATAAAGAACTGGACTTTTCTTTTGCTCTTAAAGATCAAGCAAGATTTCGTGTCAATGCCTATATTGAACGAAGTTGTCCTTCGGCAGTTTTACGTTTGATCCCCCAGAAAATTAAAACTATTGATGAACTTAATCTTCCAGATATTTGTCACAAATTGACATCTCTGAAAGCCGGATTGGTATTGGTGACTGGTCCAACCGGTCATGGAAAGTCTTCGACGCTCGCAGCAATAATTGAGGAAATTAATACCAGCAGAAGTGAAAAAATCATTACCATAGAAGATCCAATTGAGTATGTCTATCAAAACAAAAAATCAATTATTTCTCAAAGAGAATTAGGTCAAGATACTCTTTCTTGGAAGATGGCTTTGCGAAGTGCTTTGCGTGAGGATCCAGATGTGGTGCTGGTTGGAGAAATGAGAGATCTGGAGACAATTTCAGCCACTTTAACTATTGCTGAAACTGGACATTTAGTTTTTTCGACGCTTCATACTAACAGCGCGTCTCAGACAATTGACCGTATTGTTGATGTTTTTCCAGCTCATCAACAAAACCAAATTAGAATTCAACTGGCAGCGACTTTAGAGGCTGTAGTTTCCCAAAGATTATTACCTATGGTTGATGGAGGACGCGTTCCCGCTTTGGAAGTTTTGCTTGGCACCCCAGCTGTGAAAACTAATATTCGTGAGGGTAAAACCCACCTGATCGACAATATTATTCAAACCTCTCAAGACGTAGGAATGATCCCTCTAGAAAGCTATATGAAACAATTGATTACTGAAGGGAAGATTACTTTACAAACTGCCCAGATGTGGAGTAGTCATCCACAAGAATTAAGTAATAAAAACCATTAAAAAATGAAACAATTTACTTATAAAGCCATTACGCAAAATAATAAAAGAATCTCTGGGATTGTAGAGGCCAAAGATAAAGAAGCGGCTATAAAAATTTTAAAAGAAAAAAGATTATTAATTATAAATATTAGCTCTCAGTCTGATAATTTTTTTTACAAGCTGAGCTTATCCTTTTCTAAAGTATCAGGAAGCGATATAGTATTTTTTACCCGTCAGTTTGCTATCATGATGAATTCCGGTTTACCAATGATCCAATCTTTGAATATTTTGAAGAAAAAAACTTCTAAAGCTATGGCTAAAGTAATAGATGATATTATTCAAAGTATTGAAGGAGGAAGTAGCCTTTATGAGGCTATGAATAACCATAATAAGATTTTTTCACCTATTTATTTATCTTTAATTAAATCTGGAGAATTAGGAGGAGTTTTAGATCAGGTTTTGGAGCAATTGGCAAATAATTTAGAGAAAGAAAGAGATTTTATGGCTAAAGTTAAATCAGCCCTATTTTATCCAGGGATTATTTCTGTCGTTATGGTAGGAATTTTAATCATCATGGTTTTTTTTGTTATGCCACAACTAGCAGAACTCTATAAACAATTTGATGCTGATCTGCCTATTACTACTACTTTAATGATTTCTGGAAGCGAATTTATACGTCATTATTGGTTTATTTTTTTCTTTATTTTTTTACTGGCTATTTTTGCTGTCATTTATTTTCTCAAACAATCTCAAGTCAGGCAGGAAATAGACAAAATAATTCTTAGGTTACCTTATATTGGAGATCTTCAGGACAAAATTATTTCGACTAATCTTATGAGAACTTTATCATTACTTATTAAATCTGGAGTTTCGATTGTCGATTCTTTACAAGTTTTAAGCGCTGGAGCTGGTAATTATGTTTATCAACAAGGTATTACTGGAACAATTCGTAATGTGGAAAAAGGTATGAGTTTATCAGATAGTTTTGCTCAGGAAAATTTTTTGCCAGAATTAGTAATTCAGATGATTATCGTTGGAGAAGAAACTGGTAAAATTGATGAAACTTTAGCCAAAATTGCCAGACAATTTGAAAAAGAATCTGTGATTGCGCTGAAAACCATGACAAATATGATAGAACCGATGATGATTATTGTGCTTGGAATTGGAATCGGAGTTATGGTTTTTTCAATAATTATGCCAATTTATAACTTGACAAGTAGCTTCTAATTTATTTATATTGAAAGAAGAGATTATTAAAAAAATTATTCTTAAATAAACTAATTAGCTAATTTTTAGTTTTTTTTAGAATTAAAATATATGAAGCAAAATCAATTTAAACAAGGTTTTACTTTGGTAGAACTTTTGATCGTAATTACCTTGATAGGGATTTTGGCTGTAGCTGTGCTTGCCGCCATTAATCCCATTGAGCAGTTTAATAAGGCCAATGATACAGCTCGCAAAACTGATGCTGGACAAGTTTTAAACGCGATAGAAAGATACTATACCAGTAATGGAATGTTCCCATGGAATGCAAGTAAAACCGATGTAAATACCGCAATTAGTTTTGTTTTAGAGGGTAATAATGTTACTGGAACTGGTCCTAATACAATGGATACAACTACGCTGGATGTTTTGACTGATGATGGTGAGTTAAAGAAGACTTTTTTGAATAAATATATTCATGGAGCTGCTTTGGGACCAAATGAAAAATTATATGTTTATAAACCTGCTAATATTTCAGAAGTTAAAGTTTGTTTCCAACCTCAATCAAAATCAGTAGCTAAAGAGGCTATGAAAGTAAGTGGAACTGGTTATACTGTAGGTAACCCATTAGCTGCAGATGTGACTTTTGAAGCTTTAGCTGAAGGAGATAGCTGTTTTAGCGGAACTTCACAAGTTCCTTGTTTTATTTGTATGCCTGGATTTGATGAAAGTGTGGCTCCAGCAAATCCTTAAACTTTTTTAAATTTTTTTAAAATTAAAAGGGCTTTTATCAAAAAGCCCTTTTTTATTATTTTATTGACTCTGTTAAAAAAGTGGTAATTCTGTTATTTTTATAGATAAGATTTAAAATTTAAAGCTTGTTTTTCTCGTTTTGCATTTTGCAGTTCGAGATTGCAGTAAGACTTACTTTTATATGTTAATTTATTTAATTTTATTTGCTTTTGGTCTTATGGTTGGCAGTTTTTTAGCTGTCGTTGTATACCGCGAAACTAAAGATATCGAAAAGAATATAGACGGACAAAGAACTTTTTTAGATTTTTTGCCAAGCTGGGTCAAGGGTCGCTCTTATTGTGATTTTTGTCATAAACAACTTTCCTGGTACGAAAACATTCCCCTGCTCTCTTTTCTTATTCAAAAAGGCAAATGTCGTAAATGTGGTAAAGCTATTCCCTCAAATTATTTTTTAATAGAACTGCTGACAGGATTAGAATTTGTCTGGATTTATTGGTTGATTCAGAGATTAATCTTTTTTGAACAATTGGAAGGGATGCATAGTTTTTTAGTTCTAGGTTTTTGGCTGTTTATTTTTTCATTAAGTTTTGCTTTGGCGCTGATTGACTTTAAAACTCAAATTTTACCTGATTCTCTTATTATTGTAGGAGTAGGAGTTTCTCTACTTCGCCTTTTTATCACTGGCAGATGGGAATTTATTTTAAGCGCTTTAGGCTTATTTTTATTTTATTTATTTTTATATCTAATCACTCAAGGTAAAGGGATTGGTTTTGGTGATGTAAAACTGGGCTTATTTGTTGGCCTAACAGTTGGTTGGTGGCAATGGACGATTGTGGCTACTTTTTTAGCTTTTTTGCTTGGCTCTTTAGTTGGTGTTATATTAATAATAGCTAAGAAAAAACAAATGAAATCAGCAATTGCTTTTGGTCCCTTTATGCTTTTGGGAATGCTAATTGCAAAAATTTCCGGAGAATTTTTATGGAATAGTTATTTAGGTTTAATTGGTTTTTAATTATTAAATTTTAAATGATTATGAAAAATCAAGGTTTTACTCTTTTAGAAATAATGATTGCTGTCACTATTATTTCAATTTTGGTTATTGCTGGTGGTTTTTCCTATATAGGCAGTCTTAATAAAGCTAATGATGCTAAAATTATTAGTCAGGTTAAAGAAACCCAGAAAGCTTTGGAAATTTATTACAATCTTAAAGGTAAATATCCGGAAGATCTGACTATTTTAGCTAGTAATGAATATTTAAA
This sequence comes from Candidatus Beckwithbacteria bacterium, assembly GCA_012798485.1. GTDB lineage: Bacteria > Patescibacteriota > Microgenomatia > UBA1400 > UBA1449 > JAAZND01. Next base: position 8,469 of record JAAZND010000003.1, read on the forward strand.
AAATATAGACTCTTTTAATGCTATCAAAGATGAATTTTATTACAGTAATGAGAGTGAGGGTTATTGTTTATGTTCTCCAGCTCTAGAAAAAAATACTAATGGTAATGCTTATTTAGGCACAGGAGAAGAAGAATTGAATCAGGATAGTTTTCAATGTGATGATATTACTTACGGTAGTAGTTTAATTACTTATTTTTGTGTTGAAAATTCTCAGTAAGCTAAATATTTTGCAAGGCAAGATATTTAATTTATTATTTATGTTTTACAAAAAGCAAAAAGCCTTTACCTTGATCGAGCTTCTAGTCACTATCACGATTGTGGTGATTTTATCAACTGTCGGGCTTGCCAACTATGCAAGTGTTGCTAAAAAAGGACGAGATAGCCGTAGACAGGCAGATTTAGAGCAAATCCGCGGAGCTTTAGAGCTATATAAGGCTGATAATGGAAGTTATCCAGAAGATTTAACTTTAACTTGTAATGATGAATTTGGTTATGACTCTAATTCTGATAACGTTAATGATATTGTTTATATGAAACAAATTCCATGTGACCCTAAAAACGAAGATGACTATGTTTATTCATATGAAAGAGAAGATGCTTTTAATTATAATTTGAAAGCTAAAATGGAAGCTGAAGAAGGAAATTGTGATAATAATTTTCAAAATTGTTCTTCAGACACAGAAGACATAGAGTGTGACTATTATTGTTTGACCAATCCATAATTATAATTATGAAAAAAATCTGCCCTTCTTCTGGTTTTACTTTAATCGAGATTTTAATTGTAATGCTGATTTTTTCTGTTTTAACTAGTAGCGGTTATTTAGCCTATACCAATCTTATTACTCGTAAAACTTTGGACAAAGCTTATAGAGAAATCAGGTCAGGTCTTTTAGAAGCTAAAAAGATGGCAGAATATGGGAAAAAAGATAAGTGTATTGCCGAACAACAACTTTATGGTTATGAATTCTCATGGGATGAGAATAATAATGTTTACAGTTTTACTTTATCAGCTCTTTGCGATGAGGATAGCATTTTTGTGAAAAGTGTTCAATTGGATAAAGGTATTGTTTTATCTGGAGGCGAAGATAATGAAATTATTTTTAAAGTTTTAGATGGGAAACCTGTTAAACAATATGATCTTAAAGTTTCTTTAGACGAGCAAGAAAAAGAGATTACTATTGGATCTTTAGGAGAATTAAGATGAAAAAAAGGGAATATCAAAAACAGCAAGCTGGAGTTTCTTTGATTGAGCTATTAATCGGAATTTTTATCATAGTTGTAGTTTTAATGGGAATCGCAGCTTTAATTACCCGTTCAATTCAAATAAATCAAGCTTCAGATAAAAGAGAAAAAGCAATTTTTTTAGCCAAAAAGGCAATTGAAGAAATTAGAAAAGAAAGAGATATTAATATATGGGAAGATTTTATTAATAAATACATCATTGATGGGAGTGTTTGTTTATCTTCAGAGAATTGCCTTTGTTTTTTTGAAGAAAGTTCAGGAGATATTTATACTATCAGCAAAACTATCGAACTGATTGATAATAATGAAGATAATTTATGTGATTTTGAAGACAATCAGATTCAAGTGAGCGTTACGGTTTCATGGCAGGATTTTAATAACTCAATTCAGAAAGTAGAGCAAAAAACGTTATTAACTAATTGGAATAAATAAATTTATTATGATAAGAAAACAAAACGGTTTTACTTTGATTGAGACATTGGTTGTTGTTGGACTGTTTACTATGACGATTGGAGGAGCTATTACTCTTTTTATGATGATGATTAAAGGTAGTCAGAAATCTGATAATCTTTTAAGACTTAATCAGACAAGTGTAAATATTCTTGAAATTTTTAATCGAGAGTTAATTGCTGCTCAAAGAATTAATAATTGTGATGCAATAGCAGAAAATATCCCTGAGGCTTCTAAACCTACTTATCTTTCATTTACCAATAAAGATAACCAGGATTTTAATTTTGGTTGTGTTTTTCCAGATGATGGAAGTAATGGAGATATTATTTTTGGAGAGACTCATTTGCTTGATCCTGAATATAAATTTACTCTTCAATCTTGTTCTTTTTCATGCTATAAAAATAATAGTGGGATTCCAGTGGGAGTAAGTTTTGAGTTTACTTTAAGTTCTTTAGAAAATACTAAAAATAATTCAACTTATGTTTCTTTAAGGAGGAACAATTTATGAAACATTCACATTTACAAAAAGGGCAAATGGTTCTTATGGTTCTTCTGATTATGTTAGTAGGTTTGACTGTAGCTACTGGAGTTTTTCTGAATTCTCTTTCTCAAGTAAAAAACACTTCTAGTCAAGAATCTGCTCAAAGGGCTTTTAATGCTGCAGAGTCTGGGATAGAGAAATATTTATCTTATAATATCGGGAGTTTGGTAGAAATGAGTGCCAATGGTTTTTCTTCTGATGGATTAACAATTTCCGGAGAAGTTAAAACTTGTGATGATAGCCAGAAAAATTGTTTTCAAGCTACTGTTTTAGAAAATGATGTTGCTGCTATCAATTTAGCTGGAGGAACAGCAACGGAAATTCAATTAGAGTGGGATTCATGTGCTGATTTACTAGTAGAAAAATGGACAGCAGACGATATTAATCTGCGCACTCATTTTTCTCATAATGAGGGTGAATGTTCGCACAATCAGCAAATTCTTAGTATTGACACTAATAATGATAAAATTTTAAGAATCCGCCCTATTTATGATCAAGCGAATTTGACTATTACTTCAACCGTAGGAGATTTGCCAGCTCAACAGATTGTAATAACTTCTGAAGCTTCGGAAGAATCTGGTGAGACTAAAGCCATAAAAGTCACTAAGAGTTTTGAAGATTTACCTCCTATTTTTGATTATGTTTTATTTAGTGGAGGTAATTTAGCCAAATAAAATATCATTATGTATTTTGCTCTAGATGTTTCATCTGCCTCCATCAAAGTAGCTCAAGCCCGGAAACAGGGTTCTAATTTTGAATTAATTGCCTTTGGGGAAATTAAAAATCTTTATAACCTTTATGGTGAATCTCAAGAAAATGAAATTAAAATTGCTCAAGAAATTAAGAATCTTTTAAAGAATTCTGGAATTAGGTCAAAGGAAGTTTACCTTTCCTTATCAGAGAATGATGTTTTTACTAGAGTAATTCAAATGCCATTTTTGAAAACAGAAGAACTTGAAACAGCTTTATCTTTTGAAGCTGAACAATATATACCTGTTCCTTTAGATAATATTTATCTTCAATATGAGGTTATTTTTACACCACCCAAAGGTGTAGATATGAAAATGGAACTTTTACTGATTGCTGCTAAAAAACAAATCGTTGATAAACTAATTAGAATAGTTCAGATGATAGAATTAACTCCTCTGGTTATTGAAACTTCGCTCATCTCCACCATTAGAGCCTTAAAAAATCAGTTCAATATGAATTCAATTTTACTTGATTGCGGTAATACAATTAGTACTGTGGTAATTTTTCAAAATGGCAAAATTAAACAAATCAGTTCTTTACCTACTGCTGGTCAGGCTATTACGCGAGCAATTATGACAGAATTAGCTTTACCAGAAAAACAGGCACAACAATATAAACATATTTATGGTTTGGATGAAAGTCAGTTGGAAGGTAGAATTGCCAGAATTATCAAAGACCCTATAGATCAAATTATTACTCATGTGATCAAAAATATTAGATTTGCTAAAAATAATTACTTAATCGACAAGTTTGATCGTTTAGTTATTTCTGGAGGCACATCCTTGTTGCCCAATTTTTCTTCTTATCTTGTGGAAAAACTGGATATGGAGGTTTCTATGGCAAATCCTTTAGAAGATTGTCTTAATAAAAATTTACCTCAACAATTAATTAGTGCTGGACCTAGATTTGCTGCAGTTTTTGGTCTAGCCACGAGAGACTAAAAACTATGATTGCCGAATCACAATTACCAAAGGTCAATTTTTTACAGAATCAAAAAGCTAAATTACTTTTACAGTCAAAAAGAATTTATCTTATCCAGTCAATTTCAATTACAGTTCTACTGATTTATTTTTTCTTTGTTTCTTTAGTTTTTTCTTATTATGCTTATCTTAATTATAAAATAGGAAATATTAATAAACAGATTGTAAATAAAACTGAGGAAATTAAAGCTTTAAGCGACAAGGAAGGAATGTATCTTATTATGAAAAATAAGACTAAATCAGCCATCGAGATTGTGAATTCCATGCAGGCACACCAAAGCCTTCTGCAGGCAGTTTTTAAAATTTTGCCAGAAAACATTTCTGTAGAAAATTTAAAGATTGATGAGAATAATCAAATCACTTTTTCAGGACTTGCTTATAGTTATCAAGATATAGAAAAGTTTTTAAAAAATATTGAGGCAAATAATGAAGCTCAACTAGTGAAAATAAATCAGGCTTCTATTGAAAATCTAAAAATTGATAATAATAATTTATATAGTTTCTCTGTAAAACTTCTATTATCAGAGATTAAAGGATAAATTTATGCGATTTAAAAGTAAATCGAAAACAATCAATAAAATTAGTTTTGAGGGTAAAAAATTAACTAACAGAGAAAAATTAACACCTATTGCAGTATTGCTTATAGTTTTCATTTCCTTAGTAATTTTTGTGATACCAATTTTTTCCAAGATTGGTGATAACTTACTGAAGATTAAAGAAAATGATAAAAAATTAACTATTTTAAAAGAGAAATACAATGAATTAGATAAAATTGCCCAAAATGAAGCCGCTTTTTTAGATAAATTTAAATTAATAGAAAGTTATCTACCGTCGCAAAAACCATCGATGCAAACTTTATTTAGTTTAATGAATATGGCTAGAAAAAATAATGTGCAATTTTCTTCAATTACCGTTAAGCCAGGTGAAGTGAAAAAAGAAGTGACTGCAGAAGAGGCTCTTTTAAAAAGAGATAAAACTAAAAGCGTAAAAATTGATAATTATCAGAAATTTGAAATCTCTTTTAATTTGATTGGAACTAAAGAAAATGTTTTCAATTTTATCAACAAATTAAAAGATAATGCTCCTCTGATGAAGATTGTTTCTTTTTCTATTTCTATTGCTGATTTAAAAGCTTCTAATTCTTTGATTACCACTAAATTGACTTTAAATGTTTATTATCAAAATCCGATTCAAAATCTTCCAAGTATAGAAACAGCCTTACCAAAATTAACCCAAGAGGAAAATGATTTTTTAGATAATCTTGAGAAAAACCTTACTCTAATAGATTATTCTTTTGAAAGTATTGTTGATACTGACAAAGTTTTTGGAAAAGAGAACTTATTTGCGGATTATTAAGCTTCTGGTTCGAGAAGGTTTATATTAACTCTTTTGCCAAGTTTCATAGCTTTAATTTTGATTATTTTTCTAATAGAGCTAATAATTTTCCCGCCCTTACCAATAATTCTGCCCATATCTTCAGGGTTAACTTCAAATTCAATCAAATTATAACCATATTCACTTTCTTTTGTTTGAATTTTGATATCTTCAGGATGATCAACGATATTTTCCAGTATGAAGCGCAGTAATTTTTCCATGTCTTTTTAGCTTATCATATCCGAGTAAGATAAATGAATCAGAATTTTGATCCTGAAGTAAATTTTCGGAGTAATAAGTTTTTTTTATTTTTTAAAAGCTTTGTGATATAAAGAATCTACTGTTTGAGTTGCCTGGGCGCCTTTTTTGATCCAATCCTGATATTTAGCCTGATCAATCTTAATTTCTTTAGGATTAGTCGTTGGGTTATACGTACCAAGTAAATCAATATATTGACCATCTCTTTTGGAGCGTCTTTCAGCTACAATAATTCTATAATATGGTTGTCCTTTTTTGCCGATTCTTGATAGTTTTATTTTTAACATGTTTTTAATGATTTTCAATTATTATCTTAAAATATAAAATTGAAAATATTTTTGTATTTTAATCTAATTTATTAAATTTCTCAAGAGCCTTTCTGGCTGCATTCTGTTGTGCAGTTTGTTTTGATTTGCCCATACCTACACTTTGAGGCTCATCAAAGAAAAAAACCTGAACCGTAAATGTTCGGTCATGATCTGGTCCTTCCTCTTTAACTACTTGATAAGTGGGAGCGATACCGCCCTTTGCTTGGACTAATTCCTGTAATTTACTTTTAAAATCTTGGACTTGAGCGTTTTCAATCAGGCTTTCAAAATCACTCAAAATCTGGTCATGAATAAATTTTTTTGCAGCTTCAATCCCGCCGTCAAGATAAATGGAACCGATAATAGCTTCAACAAGGTCTGCTAAAATTGATTCATTTTTATTCCCTCCAGAGGCGGCTTCACCTTTGGATAATTTAAGATAATCACCCAGTTCACATCTGTTGGCAACTTGAGCCAAAGTTTTAGTTTGGACAATTTTTGCTCTTGTGGCAGTAAGATATCCTTCCGGTTCATTAGGGAATTCTCGATACAAAAAATCAGAGGTAATAAGCTCCAAAACTGCATCTCCCAAATATTCAAGTCTTTCATTAGATTGCTTGATATTTTTATCTTCGTTTAAATAAGAACGGTGAATCAAGGCTGTTTCTAAAAGTTCGGGGTTTTGGTAGTGGTAATTAAGTTTTTGCTGGCAGTTAATCGAAGTATTCATTGCTATGCTCTTCTATTAAATTAAATAAATCTTGGACAGTTTCAATATTTTCAAATTCTTCCTGAAAATCTTCTTGATCAAGATCACTAATTTTTAAAAGATCTTCCAATTGCAATCTTAATTCAACTAAATCATTGGGATCGCAATTAAGATCTTCTCTAAAGTCTGATTCCATTTGGATTTCATCCATTTCGATCCCTAAGATGTTGCTGATTAAATATAAAATGTCATTTTTGTTCATAAGTTTTTAATTGCTGTCCTTTTTAATTTTTTTATTTAAAATACCTCCTAAAACTCCATTAATAAATTTGGCTGTATTTTCACTGCCATATTCTTTTCCAATTTCAATAGCCTCATCAATGACGACTTTTGGCGGAATATTTTCTTCAAAAAGTAATTCGTAAATACTCAAACGCAGGATAGCTAAATCGGTTTTATTTAATTTTGCAATGGGCCATTCTGGAGCCGTCTTCTGAATATAATCATCAATTTTTATTAACTTGTCAATAATGGGTTTTATATCTTCAGAGATTGTGTAAGTCTCTGGTCGGAAACTGTAAGAAAACAGTTTTTGAAATTTTTCAATCCTTTTCTGATGCCTGGGATCTTGATGAACTTTCAATTCAGGGCTTAGGGATTAGGTTTTAGGGATTAAAATTTTAAACCCTGAACCCTATACCCTACTCACTATGTTAATATTTTCCGCAATTTTGACAAAGAGTATGGCTTTCTTTTGGGCTATTACAATGTTTGCAGATACTTAAATCTGCTTTTGGTAATTTTAAAGCTGCTCTTCTTTTACCTTGTCTTTTGGTTGAATGTTTTTTCTTTGGCAATGGAGGCACAACTTTAATTTAAAATTCAAAAGTAAAAATTAAAAATCATTTTATGCTTTGAATTTTGAAATCTATTTAATTTTAATTAATTTTTCAATAAAATATAAACCCAATCAATTGGGTTTAATATTTGCGATTTTACAATGATTCAGTTCTTTGTGCAAGAGTTGATAGTTTTCCCAATTTGTCAAAATCTTTTTGGCATAAATCTGTGTTAAATTAATTAAATTATAGTCGTTTAATGACGCAATTTTAAGATCCAAAAATCCAGATTGTAAAGTTCCATAAAGTTCGCCTGGACCGCGGAGTTTAAGATCTAGTTCAGCCAGTTCTATTCCTGACTGAGTGGTTTCCATAGCTTTCAGTCTTTTATTTTCTTCATTTTGATTGGTGCTTGGGAATAAAAGACAATATGATTGTTTCTCTCCACGCCCTACTCTGCCGCGCAGTTGATGTAATTGGGACAGCCCAAATCTTTCAGCACCTTCAATAATAATAATTGTGGCGTTGGCAACGTCGATACCAACTTCAATAACAGAGGTAGAAACTAAGATTTGGATTTTATTTTTGGCAAAATTTGCCATAATTTCATTTTTTTCTTTCGCTTTGATTTTTCCATGCAATAGCCCGATCTTAAACTCTGGGAAAATCTGACAGATTTTTTCATATTCGACCGTGGCAGCCTTGATGGTTTTCATCATGGCTTTATCTGATTCTTCAATCAGTGGGCAAATGAGATAAACCTGACTTTGATTTTGCCCAATTTCTTTTTTGATCCAATTGTAAGCGTCATTTCTTTTTAACTCTGGAATGACCCAAGTTTTAATGGTTTTTCTGCCTTTTGGCATTTCTTTGATGATAGAAAGAGCCAAATCACCATACAAAGTTAAAGCTATAGTTCTGGGAATAGGAGTAGCGGTCATGGTTAACAGATGAGGAATTTTATCTTTACCCAAAAGCTTGGCTCTTTGCTCTACGCCAAAGCGATGCTGTTCGTCAATAATTACTAACCCGATTTGCTCATGAGGTAAATTTTGAAAAAGCAAAGCATGAGTGCCAAGATATAAATCATATTTTTCTAGACTTTCTTTACTTTTATCTGAACCTGTAAAAAAGCCAATTTTAATTTTTAAAGGTTCTAGTAGTTTTTTTAAACTTTCGTAATGCTGGTGAGCCAAAACTTCAGTCGGTGTCATTAGCACAGTTTTGAGTTTATTTCGAAAAGCCAGATAAACACAGGCAGCTGCCACGACAGTTTTGCCACTGCCTACATCTCCCTGTAAAAGTCGATTCATGACTTTGACTTCATTTAAGTCGTTGATAATTTCTTGAAGCGCTTTTTCCTGATCTTTGGTGAGTTTAAAAGGAAGCTTTTGTAAGAATGGCTTTAAATCTTCAATTTGACTAGAAAATTGATGTCTTAAGGTTTGCTGTTGCCATTCCTGTTTTCTTTGTAAACTTTTTAGATTTAAAATTAACATTTCATCAAAACTGAGCCTTTTTTTAGCCTGTTCAATATCCTGCCAGTTTTCCGGACAATGGATTTTGGTAAGCGCTTCACTTAACTTTAATAATTTTTCTTTTTGTCTAATTTCTTCTGGCAAAAAATCCTCGATTAGATAATCAAGTTGCTTAATCAGAGTTGCCATGCGTGATCTTAGCCATTTTGAGGAAAGTCCCAAAGTTTCTGGATAAACTGCCACTAATTTGCCTGTATGAGTAGTTTTAGTGAAAAGACTGGTAGTTCCATAATTATTTTTAATAATTTCATAGCTGGGAGAAGTAATTGTTAGTTTCCTGCCAAAATAAGCAACTTTACCAGCCAGATTGACTCTAGTACCGGGTTTAAGATTTTTTAGTAAAAATGGCTGGTTAAACCAGGTAATTTCCAGATTCTGTTCACCATCAGTAAAAATGGCTTTTTGGATTTTTTTGCCATTTTTACTATAAATATTTTGTATACTTAAAATTTCTCCAGTTAAAGTGACGGTTTCTCCTGGTGTGAGTTCAGCAATTTTTTTTTGTGAAGATAAATCCTCCCAGCGAAAAGGGAAATGATAGAGGAAATCTCTGACCGTAAAAATACCAAGAGTGTGTAGTTTTTCGGCATAATTTTCGCCGACCATATAAAGATTTTCTATGGGAGTTTGCAGAGTTAATTTTGGCATAAACTATTTTAAGCTAACACAAAATAAGGAGAATGTAAAAGGTTTTTGAGAATAATTGAATTGAAAGAAAAGAAATAGTGAACTAAAAATTATTAATTATAACCATTGCAGAAAA
>JAAZND010000031.1 GCA_012798485.1 Candidatus Beckwithbacteria bacterium
CAAACAAAGACTTATCAAGTTTAAAGGGACTAAGAAAAACTTCCATCTTCACCTTAAAGAATGTGAATGGAGATGGAAACAAAACCCTAAACAACTTGAACAAAAACTTGTCGAATTGTTAAAGTGCTAGTCTAGACCCTTAGAAAATATACAGCTAACTTTTTACAACTTTAAAAAGATTAAGTGCTGACAATTCCTTTTTAGCAGAAAGTCATCTAATTTGATAACTAAAGTCTTAGTGATGTCAAATCTGAGATTAAAACTAGCTTATTAAATTAGTGGTGACAAAATAATAAAAATTAAGTTTTCTTTAATCTAAGTCTTAAAATTGAGAAATTTTAGTAATCACTGTCAGAAAGTGATAATAAGGCATATTATAAAAATTACTTAATAAAAAAATAAAATTTTAATAGGAATAAATACATTATATTCATTTATTCTTCAGAAAAAAAGACATTTGTCTGTTAAAACCTTTTAAAAACTATTTGTGAGCAGCTTTCTATAAGTTTATAAAAATCAGTCATCATTATAAAAAGTATTTATAAAGACAAACTAAGTACATTTGACTGATTAGAAAAGGTTATTGAAGAAAAAATAGCAGAAAACACCACTAAGTAATAAATCCTCTTATTTTATTTAGGACTAAAATCATTCCACCACTTAAATACAGCAGACTTTAAATTCTACTTTTCTAAAAGCTAAATAAAGCTAATTTAAAATGAAAATCTTATAATAATATATCTAGTGATATATTTATATTATAATTTTACTTTTGCATAAACTCTAAGTTTACGCTATAATACCTTTATCCAAAGACAGAAAGTGCTATATGCTTAAATCTTTGTAAGAACTTTCCGAGGAGCATTAAAATTAAATAAGGTTATAAGGGATTAAGAAAGTATTTTTATTTAACTTAAAACCATAAATCCATAAACCCTTATTAATAGCACCTCGAGAGGTGTTTTTTTATTGTTTAAATTGATAAAAATAGTTAAATTTTAAAACGCAAATTTAATATTTTTTTAACTTTGCCTTTTAATTTTTAAATCTAAAAGTGTCAAATCAACAAAATGTTAATCAGTTAAAAGTCATTAAAGAAAAGAAAGATCAAGCTAAATCTGTAGTTTTTATTCATTACAGAGGAATAAGCGCCAAAGATATTTCAAACTTAAGAAATAAAATTAAAGAAACAGGCGCAGAAATGTCAGTTTTTAAGAATACTTTGTTACGTATTGCTTTTGACAAAAAAGAGCTTAATGAAAATCTCACTGGCCCTACTGCAACTGTTTTCTCTTATGAAGATGAAATTGCTCCAATCAAAGTTTTAGCCGATTTTGGAAAAACTAATGAAGCAGCTCAATTTACCGGAGGAATTTTAGAAGATAAAGTTTTAACTGCTGAAGATATCAAAAAATTAGCTGAACTTCCTGGAAAACAAGAATTAAGAGCTAAAGTAGTCAGTACTATTGCTGCTCCTTTATCAGGAATGGTTAATGTTTTAGCTGGTAATCTACGTAATTTAGTTTACGTACTTAATGCAATTAAAGAAAAACAAAGTTAAAAAAAATTATAGTATAAAAAATTTACTCTGAAAATTAAATAAATTAGTTCATTGTAAATTTTCAATAATAATCATGGCAGAAGATGCTCAATCAAAAGAAACTGTACAAGTTTCTGAAAAATTACAAAATATTATTGCAGAGATCGAAAAACTCTCAGTTTTAGAGTTAGCTGATCTTGTTAAAGCTTTAGAAGACAAATTTGGCGTTTCCGCCGCTGCTCCTATGGCTGTAGCTGCCGCTCCCGCTGCTGGGGCTGCCGCTCCCGTAGAAGAAAAAACAGAATTTACTGTAGTTTTAACTGCTGGTGGCGCTAATAAAATTGCAGCAATCAAGGCTGTCAGAACTTTAAAGCCTGATTTAGGTCTTAAAGAAGCTAAAGATTTAGTTGAAGGCGCTCCAAAACCAGTTTTGGAAAATGTCAAAAAAGAAGAAGCTGAAAACGCTAAGAAAATTTTAGAAGAAGCTGGAGCTCAAGTAGAGTTAAAATAACACGAAAGTCCTTTAAATTTTCATGAAAGCCAACACGGCTGAATAAGCAGTTGTATAGTCTTCAAGAAAATTAAATAGACTGGCGCTCAGGTTGAATTTAAATAATTTGAAACTTTTTAAAATTAAAGGCCGCACAAAGCGCGGCCTTTTTTTATATTTTTCCTAGTTGACATAGTTATGCATATTTTGTTATGCTCGGATTATTAGAAATCTACTTAATACCCGAAAGGATACAAAATGACAGAACAAATCTCTTCTTCCCCTAAAAATCGTATTAGAATCGAAGATCTTCCAGATTTACTGACTGTCAAAGAAGTCGCTGAACTGCTGAGAGTTTCTCCTTTAACTATCAAAAGATGGGGAAAAAGAGGAAAACTTCCAGCGATCAGAATTAATTCTCGAGGAGATAGAAGATATAAAAAAGAAGCTATTCTTTATATGCTTGGGATTACACCAAAAGAAAATAATGACTAGAATAAATTTCTATAAATAAACTCCAAAAGCCTTAATTGTCTTTTTAATCTCCATGGTTCTTGCATCAATCTATAAAACCATTCCAATTTAAGTTTTTGTAAAAATTTTGGCGCTCTTTTAATTTTGCCACTATAAAAATCAAAAGCCCCCCCTACTCCCATAGCTAGTTTGACTGTTGGCATCTTTTTTAAATTTTCTCTAATCCAAATTTCCTGAAAAGGAGCTCCATATGCTACAAATAAAAAATCTACTTTATTCTGATTTATTTGCTTTACAATTTTTTCATTTTCTGCTGACAAAACATTATTTATATCTGCAAAAGCTGGGATAATCACAGTTTTTAATTGAGAATATTTTTCTTGAAAGTTTTTTTGAGCTAAAAAAGAAGTTTGACCTTTTCCTCCAAAAAAACCTACTGTAAAATTTTTCTTTGCTGCTAACTGACATAAAATATTCATCAAATCTACTCCAGCAATTCTTTCAATCTCTTTTTTATTTTTAAGTTTTTTCCTCACTGCCCAAACTACTCCTTCTCCATCTGGAATAGCAATATCAACTTGATTTAAAATCTTTTTGAAAGTTGAATCTGTTTGCGCCTGAATCACTTGCTCTGGATTAGGAGTAGCAATCTGAATCTGATTCTGATTTTTAAAACACTTTTCAATATATTCTAATATATTAGAATAATTAACCACTGAAATTTTAACACCAAGGATTGTTTCTGAAGGAATGTTCATAGAAAGGTAATTTTATATAAAAAAATCTATTTTTTAAAGTTTTCTAATTTATCTATATAATCTTCAATAATTTTAATCTTCGGCTGATAAATTCTTTTGGCTGATCTAGTATATAATGAAGCAACTTTGGCTTCGCTAATTTGCTGTTTGGAATTACCATAATACCAGTCTTTATAATAGTTTAATCTGATAATTGCTTCTTCAATTTTATTTTGACTAACAATAATTTGGGTCAAATTATTTAACTCTAGCTTAGCTTTTTGATCACTTCTAATAATTTGATAATCAACCACTTTAAAATAAGTTAACATTGTAAAAATTCCAAGATAATTTATTCCCGATCCTCTGTCAGCATCTAATAAGATCTGAGCAATTTTATTTTCTGGATGTTTAAGCGCTGGTAAACTATGCTCTCTAATTGCTTGTAAAATTTTAAAGATAGATTCTCTACCTAGATTTTTTTCGTATGGTTTAAGAATTTGCTTACTCATTTCATAAGAAATTTCTGCATGATTTGACTGCAAAAATAACAAACCATCATTCTCTTTATTTCTTCCCAAATCATGAAGATAACAGGCTAATTCTACCAAAAAAGCATCTTTAGAGCTCAACTTTTCTAGTTTAGCTAATTTTTTACCTTCTCTCACCACTCTTCTAATGTGATAAAGATCGTGTTGCCAATGAGGAATTTTTTTATATTCTTTAAAAATCTTGGATTTAATTAGTTTGAGGATATCGTTTCTTTTCATAAAATATATGTTCAAAACTTAAAATAATTTATTTATCAGGTAATATTATATCTAATAAACCAATCTCTGCCAATTATCTTCTTGATAAGCTCTTTTTATACATATCCAAATTTTCCAAAACTATACCAGTCCCTTTTGCCACACAAAACAAAGCATCTTCAGCAACATAGCAGGGAATACCAGTTTGCTTAGATAAAAGTTTATCAAAATTACGTAGATTGCTTGTGCCACCAGTCATCACTATTCCTTTGTCAATGATGTCAGCTGAAAGCTCAGGAGGAACTTCCTCTAAAACCTTTTTAACCATATTAATAATTTGACCAAGATTATGACTAAAAGCTTCGACAATTTCATTGGTTGATATTTCTAATCTTTTTGGCAATCCAGTAATATTATCTCTGCCTTTGATAAGTATAGTTTGATCATTTTTAATTTTCATTGCACTACCAATTTTAATTTTAGTATTTTCAGCTGTAGTTTCTCCAATGGTTAAACCATATTTTTTCTTAATCCATGCAATTAAGGTATCATCCAGTCTATTGCCACCAATTCTTACAGATTTATTAACCACCACTCCTCCAAGAGAAATAATGGCACATTCAGCTGCACCACCTCCAACATCCAAAATCATATTCCCGCTTGGTTCTCCGATTGGGATACCGGCACCAATGGCTGCAGCCAAAGGCTCATGAATAATATAAACAGTTTTAGCTCCAGCTGAAATAGTTGCATCTTCCACTGCTCTTTTTTCAACTTGGGTAGCCCCAGCAGGAATACAAATCAAAACTTCTGGTTTAAACCATAAAGATCGTCCACAGGTCTTTTGAATAAAATAACGTAACATAGCCTCAGTCACTACATAATCAGCAATCACTCCATCACGCATCGGACGAGAGGCAATAATATTTCCTGGAGTTCGACCTAGCATCTCTTTAGCTTCGTTACCAACAGCCACTACTTTTTTATCAAAAACAGAAATAGCCACCACTGAAGGCTCATTTAAAACAATACCTTTTTTTTCTAAATAAACTAAACAATTAGCTGTTCCAAGGTCTATACCAATTTTTTTGGAAAACAAATTTAAAATAATTAGAATTTAATATCTTAGTTTAAAAAACTATTTACTAAAGTCTAAAGAGTATACCTAAACATCTTACTATTTGTTATAATTATAATAATTATATCTTAAAAATTAAATTACTATTTATTAATTATTAAGCTAGAATAATTCATCATTAAATTTTTTAATCATGAATTAAAACCTTTGAAACAAAAAATCATTTTTACTCTTTTTGCCTTTTTCTTCATTTCCCTAGGGACTTTTATCGCTATCCGTTGGGCTAAAGGTTATCGTTTTAATCTCAAAGACCAAAATATCGAAGGAACAGGTCTTTTGGTTGCTAATTCTCAACCTCAGGGTGCATCTGTCTATGTTGACGGGCAATTAAAAACTGCTACTGATGACACTCTACATCTTACTCCAAAGGATTATCAAATACGACTAGAAAAAGATGGCTATTACAGTTGGCAAAAAATAATTAAGATTGAAAATGAATTAGTCAGTCAAACTAATGCTCGTTTATGGCCAGCAGTCCCCAATCTTTCTGCTATTACAGTAAACAGTGCTTCAAATCCTTTTCCATCTCCTAATGGGCAAAAAATTGCTTATAGAGTTGCTTCAGAATCAGCAGAAAAAAATGGTTTATGGATAGTAAATCTTTCTGGTAATTTCTTAGGTATGAGTTCTAGTTCCCTACAAATCATTAGAGATAGTAATAACTTGAAATTTAGTGAGGCACAAATTTTTTGGAACCCAAATTCTAATGAAATTTTGGCTTATTTTAATGGAAGTTCAGCTTATCTTTTAAATGCTTCTAAGGAAAATAAAATTGAAGACTTAATCAATGTTTCTTTTCAATTAGATAATTTAGTCAATGATTGGTTAAAACAAGTTCAGCTAGATCAACAGAAGAAAATGGCCAAATTACCAGAACCAATGTATCAAATCACTACCACTTCAGCGACTATGATTTACTTTTCTCCAAACGAAGAAAAAATTTTATATGTTGCTACTAATTCTGCTACTATTCCTCCAAATCTTATCCCCCCACTTCCAGCTTCCAGCACCCAAAAAGAAGATAGAGAAATTACTGCTGGCAATATTTATGTTTATGATCTAAAAGAAGATAAAAATTTCTTAATTATTGATAAGGCTTTAGAAAAAACTGATTTAGCAAAAGATATGAACAATTATAGTTTACCTTATCTTAATGAAGAAAACCTTAAAGCGCAAATTAGCCCAAGTCCAATAGAAAATATAGATAATTTAAAACAAACACCAATCCTGCCAAACAAAAATATTTTACAACAATTGATTGTTTTACAAGCTCAATATTCACCGGTTTATACTCATAATTTAATTCAATGGTTTCCAAATTCACAGCATTTAATTATGACAGAAAAAGATGCCATCAGTCTCATTGAATATGAAGCAACTAATAAAACCAATATTTATTCTGGTAACTTTAAGGATAATTTTGCCTATCCTTGGCCAAATGGTGACAAGATTATTATCTTAACTTCTTTGTCTACTAATCCTGAAATCAAAGCTAACCTATATGGTATAGGTTTACAATAAATCCCTTAAATAATAGTATAATATTTTAATATGTCCTCGTAGTTCAACGGATAGAACAGAGGTTTCCTAAACCTCTAATGCAGGTTCAATTCCTACCGAGGACACAGGTTAATACATATTAATAATCATCATATAAAATGTTGAGAAAACTTAGTGTATAAATTTATATGAAAATTGATAAAGATTATTAATATTGTTTATTATGTTATTCTATAATGAAAGCTTTTTTGATTTAAAAATTATATTGAAAAAATATTTTAATTTAAATCTCTCTACAGTTTTAAAAATCCAAAAATATCTTCCAGGTTGTTTAAAATAATATCAAAGGCTGCTTGTTGAGCTGTTGGTGTCACTACTATCGTATCATCTGATATAATCTTGTTCCCAGAACTATCTTCAGACAATATCTGTAAATGATAGGTCGTAGTTGACTCAAGGTCCCTGATTACCATCACATGTTTAGTAGTAGGTGTTTGATCTTTATCTG
>JAAZND010000032.1 GCA_012798485.1 Candidatus Beckwithbacteria bacterium
CAGAGGGATACTTTGTAGGGACAGTAGGACAGAGAGAATTAAGAGAAGTTATTAAATACGTTAAAAATCAGAATAAAGATTAAGACTTAGACACCGCGGACTTTTAGTCCGCGGAGCGGTCATAGTTACTAATTGGTCTATTATGACAAGACATTTAGCTATTTTAACATGCTAAATGCTAGTCTAGACCCCGTGATTATTTATTGCTAGGAGTTATTTAGACATTTATCGCTATAGTTTTTGACTATTTATTTCTCGTAAAATTGTTTAATTCTGCAGATTATTATAAAACAGATGTTTATTTGTATTATGTTTTAACTTTTATTTTACCCCTTTTGGTTGGGTGGTGTAAAAATAGAACTAAAAAGCCAATCTAGATAAAGGTAAATTTTATTTATTTTCCCAAGCCTTCTGCATGGCTGTAGCCTGCTTTTTATTTACCTTATTTATAATAATCCCCATTTGTACTATCACCATATCTCCAACCTTGACTTTTTCATCAGAAATTAGGGCGGCATTAGTTACTCCTGGATACTGGACCAAAGCTTTGCGACCTTCAATTTTAATTACTTTACCTGGGATAGCAAGGCACATGTTATTCCTTTAAAACTTTATTAAATAAATGACAAGAATATATATTTACAATATCGTTAAATTTCCCTCTTTGCAAATATTTTTATTTTCTGCATAATAAATCTATGTCCGATCAAAGTCTAGTTGAAAATCATAATGCCCCAAAAAAACTGGTAGTTGGTTGGTTTTCTTTTACTTGCTGTGAAGGTTGTCTTATTTTACTGACTGAGCTTTTAAATGAAAATCTTGATAACTGGAAAAAACTGATTGAATTCCGTCATCTCAAAGCTTTAAAAACTAAAAACCAGATAGAGGGACTTGATGTGGCTTTTGTGGAAGGAGCAATTTCTTCACCAGATCAGGAAGCAGAATTATTAAAAATTCGGGCAAATGCTAAGCATCTAGTGGCGGTTGGTTCTTGTGCTTGTACTGGCAGACCGTCAGCTACACGTAATGATTTATTAAATGCAGAGTTGAATTATAAAGTTCTTTGGTATTTTAAGCAATTTAAATATAATGATAAAGTGAAAAAAATTGCTGATCTTGTCAAAGTCGATGCTCAGGTTCCAGGCTGTCCCATGATTGCTTCGGAATTTATCAAAGCTGTAGAAAGTTATCTTAAACTTTATAAACTGATTTAAAAAAATATGCATTCAGGTGATATTACTATCGAAAACATTAGTAAAATTGAAGGTTCAGCAGGACTGAAAGTGACTATTCAGGATGGACAAGTGACAGATCTTAAATTTATTATTCAGGATTATCGCCGTTTCTATACGCAAGTAGTTAAGAGTAAGCCTATTGCTGGAGTTCCAGCTTTTTTATCCCGTATTTGTGGCACTTGTTCTGTGTCTCATCTTTTTGCTTCCCTAGAAGCTATTGAAAAATCTCAGGATATTAAAATTAGTGAGCAAACTAGAATTTTACGTCGTTTAGCCTACGATGCCTTGATGATTAGAGACCATGCTTTACACTTATATTTTTTTATGCTGCCAGATGTTTTAGGCATTGATTCGATTTTGGATATTCCTGATGATCCTAACGATTTTGGTCATACCTTACTTCATGATTCTTTTGATATTAAAAAACTGGGAACTGACATCAGTAACACCATCATTGGAGCTGCGATTCATGCGCCTTTTCCTACGATTGGTGGATTTGTCAAAAATCCTGACCCTAGTAAATTCGCTGAGTTCATTGATCGGCTTGAAAAAATTCGCCCTCAGGTAATCCGTGGCATCAAATTATTTTATGACTGGAAAGCGGAGCTTTTCCGTAATTCTGATTATCTTTGTTTAAGAAATAATGATCATTTTGATTTTCTTGAAGGAGAAGTGATTAACAGTGATGGCAAAAGAGTAGCTGAAGAAGATTTTTATAAATTTTTAAAAGCTGTGGTGATCCCATATTCTCAGGCTGAAGGTTATGTTTTTTCTGATACTCATGAAGATTATTTAGTCGGTTCCCTCGCTCGTCTTAATCTTAATCTTGATCTTTTACATCCACGTACCAAAGCTGATATTAGCCAGTATCTTAATTTTTTCCCTTCAAACAATGTTTATGATAATAATCTTGCTCAAGCCGTAGAAATTTTACAGGCGGTTGATGATGCCATTGATATTTTGAAAAATGTCAAAATTAATCCTGAGGAAAAACCAGTGACCAAACCTGTCAAAGCGGGAATTGGAGTTGGCGTAGTTGAGGCCCCAAGAGGAATTCTTTATCATATGGCAGAAGTTGATGATAAGGGAATGATCAAAGATTATGATGTTATTGTGCCAACTTCGCAAAATCAAATTAATATTGAAAACGACCTGAAGAAATTTTTCCAGGAAAATCTGGATAAAGAGGAAGCAACACTCAAACTGGAAGCAGAAAAGATTATCCGTACTTATGACCCTTGTATGTCTTGTGCTACCAACTTTTTAAAACTAGAAATTATCAGAAAGTAAGACAGCTTTTCTTTATTTTCATAACTCTTCAATGATTTTAATTATTTTGTTAAGATTAATTTTCCCCTTCATGGGGATGCCAATGATTTTGACGCTTTCAATTTTACCTAATTTTTTTAAATATTTAAGTTGAAAAGCTAAATCAAAATCATGGACAGAATTTCTAGGAGAGAGGGCTAGCTGATCCAAGTTTTCCAGCAAAGCAACATCCTTTAATCCTAAAACTGCATCCATCAAAATTATCTTTCTTTCATTGGCAAAATCTAAATCTTGGTTAGGTTTAATTTCTATAAACTCAATTTTCTGATTATGCCAAAGACTAGTTAGCTTTTGAGCTATTTCAAAAGCAACTTTATCTTGCTTGTTATCTTTATTTCCAAAAACATAAATTTTCATAAAGCAAAATTTTCTCTTATAAAAGAGGAACTCGATCCCGTTTTAGCGGGAATGAGAGGAGATTTTATAATGTTAATTCTTTTTTCCTTTTATTAATTATTTTTAACAAAGAATAGAAAATATCTTCTGTTTTGTTTAAGACTAAATCATTGTTATATCTAATGACAGTAATACCTAATTGGTTTAACACTTTTGTTCTTTGCTCATCATATTTAAAAGTTTGCTTATGAGAATAACTATCTAATTCTATTGCTAATTTTAGTTTATGACAATAAAAATCAACAATAAAGTTTTAAACAATTTTTTGTCTTAAAAATCTATAATCAGTTTTGTCATTAGGTAAAATTTTATACCAAAGAATTCTTTCTGCTAGAGTTTGACAATTTCTTAAGCTTCTTGCTTTATTTTTTAAGCTATGATTATATTTCATTATCATAAGAATAATCTCTAAAGTTTTCAACCTATCCTCTTTAAAAAAGAGGAAGCTAATTAATTATAAACTTAAATAAAATGGATCAAAAAGCTCTTAAACTTTGTGCCCGTTTTGCTTTGACTCCCAACCAGCTTGGGTATTGTGGAACCTCTAAAGCTTCTAAGATTTTGCAAGATTGTATTTTAAATAACACCTGTGCAGAAGTTGAAGTTGAAATCAAAAAGTTTATTATTTTAAATCCATATTTACAGACTATTGCCCAGATTACTAAAAAGCCTCCATTTTCTTATGAAGTTATTGAAGCCTACTGGTTAGGCAATGATTCATTAAAAGAATGTCAAAGAACAGATTTTAATTTGCTTTTAGAAAATTTTAACAAACAAGGTGTCCCTAGTTTTCTTATTCAAGAGTTAAAGGAAAAGTTGCCTAAAGTTTTTATCCCTATTCATTTATTCAATATTCTTCATGTGGGAGTAGGCAGAACTAGTGGGGCAGTTCCTTTTAATCTTAATTCTATCAATAATTGTATGCTGCGCTGGGGGAAAATTTTGACAATCAATAATCAAACCAAAAAACTAAAAACCAAACTTCATTCATTAAAACTATCTTCAACTGGGAATTATATTCTGACACAAAAAGAGGAAAAGCTGCATTTTGATCCCCGATTTACGCCAAATCTTAAGATAGGGGATAGAGTAATTGCTCATTGGGGTTTTACTGCTAAAAAAATAACTAAAAAGGAAGAAGAAAATCTTCAATTTTGGACCAAAAAATTAATCACCTCTTTTTAAATGATAACTTTATTCTTAATTTTTGTCTGACTTACTTCTTTTATCAAAAGACTTATCCCAAGAAGAATCATTCCTGCCTGAACAAGGCTTTGCCATGATAGGCTTTGATTAATAAAGATGACTGACAAAAGATTGGTGATGATGGTTGCGCCTACCAAAACCGCAGTGACAAGACTGGCTGGAGCCAGTTTTAAAGCTCTATACCAAGTAGTCACATATAATAGCAAAGTCAGCATTGTTAGTCCTAACCAAAAAATTTGAGAAGAAGATAAACTGAGGTGCGTGAGGGTTTGAGGATATTTGAGATAACCAAGTCCCACAAGCAGTAAACTGCCTAATCCCATGCGAGCTCCGGTGATTAAATCAGGCGAAATAGTTTTGAGAGTTTTTTTAGCAATGATATTTTCTATCGCCCAAAGTAAAGTTGCTCCCAAGATCATTAATTCTCCTAGAGAAAATTGAAAACCTTTAAAACCGCCAATGACTAAATTACTAGCAAAAAGGATTAAAACTCCTAAAATTTGTTTAAAGTTTAATTTTTCCTGTAAAAATTTGAAACCCAAAAGGCCTACCCACAAAACTAGACTTTTGTGAATTAAAGAGGAATTGATGGCTGAAGTTTGTGACAATCCTTCGAAAAAAAGATAAAAGGGCAAAAAACCACCAATCGCTACGATTAAACTTAGATTCAAGATTTCTTTTTTATTGAGAGTTTTAATTTCATTCCATTTTCCAGAGAGAAGAAGAAAGCTGATAATTAAAATGCCCACACCAAAATTTTTGACACCAGTAAAAATAAGAGCTGGTTTAATAGCTTCCACTGCAAATTTATTGACGAAAATTGAGATACCAGAAATTATTGCAGTTAAAATAGCCCACTTAATACCTTTATCCATATTTTTTGTTAATTAAATTTTGAATAATAATTAGACGTGTGCCTTGAAAAGTTCTGTCACATCCTTAACTACAGGTTCAGTATCAACAATCGGCTTTTTAGAAATATCAATTAATTGGTCTTCATAACTAGGTTTACCTTTTTCTTCATAAAGTACGCCTAGAGGAATATTTTTTTCGCCCCATTCCATAGCTTTTTTCAGCGCTTTAACTTTATCACTTGGATCATAGTCATCTGGTAACTTATAAACATTCTCTCGATAAAAATCCAAAGTATATTCTTTATTAAAAGTAATACAGGTTTGTAAGATTTGAACTACAGACATACCTTTGTGTTTGATGGCTTTAGTAAAAATTTCTTCCATATGCTTTGGTTCCAAACAAAAAGTTCTGGCAACAAAAGTCGCTCCAGCAGTAATAGCCATAGCAGCTGGATTAAGAGGAACATCTTTATTTCCTTCAGGAGTAGATTTAGTGACCATGCCATGAGGAGTTCTGGGAGAAGTTTGTCCAGTAGTTAAGCCATAAATTGCATTGTCATGAATGAAAAGATTAATATCATGATTTCTGCGGCAGCTATGGATAAAATGATTGCCGCCTTCACCTAAACAATCCCCATCTCCAGAAAAAGCAATGACATTAAGCCTGGGATTAACCAGTTTGATACCAGTTGCGACTGGCACTGGTCTACCATGTAAGCCTTCAATGGAATTAATTTTAGTAAAATTTAAGATATGTCCATGACAACCGATTCCAGCAATTAGAGCGGTATTACTACTATCCAGACCAAGTTGGGAAGCGACATTTTTTAAAGCTAACCAAATGCCAAAATCTCCACAACCTGGGCAAAAATTTGGTTTGATTTTGGTGTTGTATTCTTCTGCTTTCATCATATGCTGATATGATTCCGTTAAAGACTTTATCTGCGGAATTATCTTCCTAAGACTTGATTAATTTTGCTAATTATTTCTTCTGGATAAATTGGTCTACCATCATATTTTAATAAATTATCCAAAATTTCGATTCCTGTGGTTTGCTTGATAATTTTACTCATATGAGCGGTAAAATTCTGTTCGACATTGATTAAATATTTAGCTTTTTTAAGTCTTTCTGCCACTTGTTCCACAGGAAATGGGTTTATCATGGTCAGGTGCAAATAATTGACATTATCAAATTCTTTTAAGGCTTGTAAAATACTACCTTTATTGCTTCCCCATGAGACTAAAGTAATTTCGGCTTCCTCTGGACCAAAAAGAGTGGGGCCATCCATATCTTCTTTTTTACAAATCTCCATTTTTTTCATTCTTTTCGCCATTTGCTGATTGCGGTTTTCAATGCCTTCATTAGAAAAACCTTCAGCGTCGTGTTCATCTGAATTAGCGATAAAGAAATTGCCAACGCCCAGAGGAGATCTTAAAGAAATACCATCATCAGTTAATTCATATCTATTATAATTATCCTGTTTTTTGATAGTATATTTGCCACGGTTAAGAACAAAATCTTTATAGTCAAAAAAGTGATAACTCTGGTCGTTTTCACAGATTAATTTGTCAGTAAGCAGTAAAACTGTAGTTTGGTATTTCTCTGCCAGATTAAAAGCCTTCATAGTTAGATAAAAAGCTTCTTCTGGGTCACCCGCAGCTAAGACAATTCTAGGGAAATCGCCTTGGTGAGAATATAAAGCCATTAGTAAATCACTTTGTTCACTCCAAGTTGGTAGTCCAGTTGCTGGGCCTGATCGCATAGCATTGACGATTACTAAAGGTGTTTCTGTAATACCAGCTAGACCATAACCTTCAGCCATCAGGCAAAATCCGCCACCAGAGGTTCCTACCATGCTTCTGGCTCCAGCATTAGCAGCACCAATTGCCATATTGATCGAGGCAATTTCATCTTCTGGTTGTTTATAGATAAAACCATATTTTTGTTGTAGAGGAGCTAAATTATGAATAATATTGGTTGCTGGTGTCATAGGGTAGGCACAATAAAATTGCATACCAGCTGCGATTGCACCCATGGCAGTAGTTTCATTAGCATTGACTATCATTTTGGGTTCAGGATTTTCTCTTGGTTTGATTACTTGCTGAATATCTTGGCTATAATTTTTAACAATATAATCAAAACCTGCTTGAGCGGCATCTTGATTAATTTTCACCATGGCAGGTTTTTTCTTGCCAAATTCTTCCTCAACCATGTTTCGTAAATGCTTAATATCCCCAGCAAGAAGAGCTACGCTTGCTCCTAAAGCGACGGTATTACTCATAAGTTCCATACCGCCCACTTTTTTGGCTAAGGCAACCAGAGGAACTTCAATAATATTGACTGTTGTTTTTACTTTGGAGGTATCGAAGTTTTTATCTTTATCAAATAAAATTGCCCCGCCATCGCTAATTTCATGATGGTGAAGATCAATGGTCTCTTGGTTTAAAGCAATCAGTAAATTAGTATGGAGTGTGGGGGCAGTGACTTCTTCACTCGAAATCGTAGTCTGCATCATATTATGTCCGCCGCGAACCAAAGAAGGATATTCAGTATAGTTAAAAATCCAGTAGCCAGAACGAGTAGCGACTTTACCAAAAAGTAAGCCTGCAGACTTAATTCCCTGACCAGCTTCACCTCCGATTTTTAAAGTAAATAAACTAGAAATAGGCATGCTTTAATTTAAACAAAATAAAAAAATAATTACAACTATTAATTTTTAGTTTAAAGATTCAACTTGAATTTTTGATGAGAGTTTCAACCGTATTTTTCAAAATAAATTCTCTGTTCCGGACAATGTTTACTCTTTAAAATTTCTACAGCTTCATCTGTCATCTTTTCATTACCACAAATATAGGCGGAAGCTTTAGATAAATCTCCTTTTTCTGTTTTTAAGATTTCCGTAATATGACCTGATACTCCAGTCCAAGAACTATCTGGTTTGGATAAGCAAAGGACAAATTTAAAATTGGAATATTCTGTCTGTAGATCATTGAAATATTTATCCCAAAAAATATCCCGAGGGAATCTCACTCCAAAATACAAAGTCATTGGTTTGGTCCATTTATTTTCTTTCAAAGCTTTTTCAAGGAGAGCTTTTATAGGAGCAATACCACAGCCAACTGCCATAAAAATAATCTCTTCGCTGTCATCATTTTTTAAAATCATATGCCCGTTTGGTCCAATAAAGGAAACTTGGTCACCTACTTGGATTTTTTCAATCATTTGTGAGCCTAGTCCTCCCGGAGTAGTATCGATCAGTAAGCCAAACTTGTTGTTATCGACTTTTCCAGCAATTGAGTAAGCATTCATTTTTTTGTCATTGATTTTGAGGGTCACAAATTGTCCAGCTTCAAAAACAAAAGGCTCAGGGGTTTCAAACACTAAATCGTGGTATTTGGCTGCTGGGACATTTTTGCTAATGAGTGTGGCAGTTTTAAAATCCATATTAATATTTTTATTACAATTTAATTTTTTTGAAAAACTAAATTGTAATCTAATTCATTGATGAGTTTATTTATAAATTAATAGTAGCTGTTTTTATAAAAATTTAAAAGACTTAAGCTAAAGAGTTAAGGTTAGTTTTTATTTTTTCACCAAACATTTTTCCTGTTTCAAAACATTTTTTTAATTCTTCCTCATTGGGATGAAATTGAATATTGATAGCTTCCATTGCTTTGTTTATGCCTGTCTCAGCCATGTATTTTTCAATTTCTCCTGTGGCTACTGCGCCCCAGCCAAAACTGCTAAAAGCCATCCCAATTCTCTTAGTTGGTTTTAAACCTTTGAGAAAATGTAAAAATCCAGCCATATTGGGCAGAACGCCATTATCATGAGTAGAAGAACCAAACATAAAACCATTAGCTTCAAACATAGCGGTTATGATTTCTGTTTTAGTGAATTTATTTAGATCCATGACTTTGACTTTTATATCTGCTTCTTTTAAACCTTGAGCAAACGTGTTTGCCATGATTTCTGTTACTCCCCACATGGTTTCAAAAATAATCACAGCTCTGGCTTTTGTTGCTCCTTTGGTCCACTGCCCATAAAGATCAATAATGGTTTGAGGATTTTTCCAGATTAGTCCATGACTGGGAGCAATCATATCAATCTGCCAGGCCAAATTTTCAACCTCTTTTAATTTGCTGCTAATTAAATTACTGAATGGCCACAAAATGTTGGCATAATACTGCATAGCTTCATGTTTCAATTTATCCAAATCAACTTCTGTATCAAATCTTTGTTGACTGGCAAAATGCTGACCAAAAGCATCATTGGAAAGTAAGAGTTTTTCCTCTGGACAGTAAGTAAACATACTGTCTGGCCAGTGAATCATCGGAGCTTCCAAAAATTTTAGTTTTTTTGTCCCAAGTTGGAGTTCGTCTCCTGTTTTGACAACATTAAAATTAAGGCTCTTTAAAGCATATTGTTTTTCCAAACTTTGTTGGCAATTTCTGGTTCCATAGATTTTGATTTTGGAGTTAAGCTCAATAAATTTTGGTAAACTTCTGCTGTGATCTGGCTCAGTATGATTAATAATTAAATTTTCAATTTTGCCAACATCAATTTTGCTTTTGATTTTGACAAGCCACTCATCAGTAAAATTTTCCCAGACTCCATCAATCAAAGTAGGATGTTCATCTAAAATTAAATAGGAATTATAAGTGGATCCGTTGGGAGTTGCAAAAGTATAGCCATGAAAATGGCGCAGATTATTATCAACTGCTCCCACCCAAAAAATATTGTTTTTGATTTCAATAACTTCCATAAAATTTTCCTTTTAATTTATCTTAACTGTTCTTGGAATTTTTGGAAAGCCTATTTGAGAAATAATAAAAAGGCGCGGGCTTAAAGCCCGCGCCTTAATCAATAACAATCTTTGAGAACTATTCTTCCACCCAGCTGATAGCTTTGACTGGACAGTTATCAATAGCTGTTTGGATTTGCTCTTCACTTTCTCCTTGTGGATTAGTTACTTCTGATTTCCCGTCATCACCCATTTTAAAAGTATTAGGACAAAGACCCATACAAGCTCCACAGCTTATACATAAATTTTTATCTACTTGTGGTTTTTTTGCCATTTTAAAAATTACGCAAATTGGAAAAAATTTGCGTTAATCTCCCAACTTTATAATTTAAATTACTCAATTAGAATAGCTGATTTAGTAAAAATAGTCAAACTTGTACAATTATTTTTCTTTGAAGATTTGCCAGACTGCTAAAAAAATGGAAACAGTGGCAATAAAAAAAATTACATATAACAAATCAGGATTAAAATTAAAAACAAAATACTTAGATAAATCATAAAAAACATAAATAGCAAAAGTTAAAGCAATTCCCCAGCCGTAAGTTTTCTTTTTAATTAGCGCAAGTTTGACTCCCAATAGAGCTACAAGCCCTTCAAAAAGAATAGAGATCAGATGTAAAATATTCATAATTTCATTATGCTTATTTTTAAAGATTTTGACAAGTCAGTGTATAGGTCACATACTTATTGGAAAATCTTGTTTTGAATTTTTAATAAAGTTTAATAAAAAATTAACTGGTGTTTGCTAATTTAAAGACGTATGTGGTCTTTTAAAATTATACCAGTTTAACCAATTATTAAGTCTCTGATTGAACTTGTTCTCATCATAATAAATCTTATCATTTCTTTCTAAAAACTCTTCTTGAATGGTTCTATTAAATCTTTCAATATAGGCATTAATCTTTGGTGATCTAGGATAGATAAAGATGTGATCAATTT
Organism: Candidatus Beckwithbacteria bacterium; assembly: GCA_012798485.1. Lineage (GTDB taxonomy): Bacteria > Patescibacteriota > Microgenomatia > UBA1400 > UBA1449 > JAAZND01. The sequence goes on from JAAZND010000032.1 coordinate 10,765, forward strand.
TTGTTTC
>JAAZND010000033.1 GCA_012798485.1 Candidatus Beckwithbacteria bacterium
ATGAATTAATTGATATACTAGAGGAGATAAATAATCGACCTAGAAAATGTCTTAACTATTACACTCCTAAAGAAAAGTTTGATGAAGAATTACAAAAGTTAAAAAATAGCAAGTGTTGCGATTACACTTAGAATTCAGGTCTTCTTTGTCAAGATTTTGTCTGTGGTATGATATAAAAGTAAGATATACTTAATTTAATGACTATACTGTTAAATTGTTTTTTATCTGGGTTTTAAATAAAAACTGAAGTAAATTATCCTAAAAATATTATTAGATTAAATTTTGCTAAAAACGAGGTTATAAACGCAATAGCAATTTAACCATTTATCAATTTATTTTATGTCTAAAAAAACTAAAAAAGCAACTAAAAAAGAGGTCAGAAAAACTAAAACCAGAAGAGGTAGACCTAAAAAGGAACAGGATTTCAAACTCAGCCCTAAAGTTTTACGATCCATTACTGCCTTGACTTTTTATTTGTTAAGTTTATTTGTTTTGATTTCCTTTTTTAGTGCTGATGGACAACTGCTCAATTCTTTTAACCGGATTTTTACCAGTCTTTTTGGCTGGGGAATTATTTTTGTGCCAGTGCTTGGTTTTTTTGCCGGCAATATGCTTTTGAATAGCCGATGGTATTTATCCCGTCCCACCTTTCTTCTAGGTGGATTTATTCTCTTTTTATCTTTAATTAGTCTGACAAAATCAGGCAAATTTGGCTTGGAACTCTGGCAAAGTGTGGCAGTTTTGATTTCTACTATTGGTGCTTTTTTGTTTTTTCTATCGGGAATAATTATTGGAATTTTAGTACTTTGGGAAATGTCTTTGTATGAAATGCTGAGTCCTTTTCGTTATATTTTAAAAATTTTATTTAAACAACAAACTGAAGACGGATTAGTAGACTTGGATCCTCTGGCTGAAAAAATTAAAGAAAAAGAAGAAATGATTAATTTACAGACAGAAAATAAACAGGTACAGTTAAATCAAGAAGAAATGCAAAAACTGGCTCAAGCTAAAGCAGAAGTGAAACACATCCAAACTGATTTATCAAGTTCTTCTCAGTCTTCCATTCTGTCTCAAGCACCAGAAAAATGGCAATTGCCTCCCATCTCGCTTTTGGAAAGTATGGGTAATCAACAAGCTAATCGAGGAGATGTCAGACAAAACGCCCAAATTATTGAAAGAACTTTACAAAGTTTTGGTGTCCAGGCAAAAGTGGTGGATTATAATCCTGGCCCAACCGTGACTCAATATGCGATTGAACTGGCTATTGGGACAAAACTAAGCAAAATTACTTCTTTATCAAATGATTTGGCTCTGGCTCTGGCTGCTAAAACTGGTCAGATTAGAATCGAAGCGCCTATTCCTGGCAGATCTTTAGTCGGCATTGAAGTGCCTAATATTTCTTCGGCTACTGTCAGTTTGAAAGAATTATTAGCTTCTGGAGTAATGAATGATAATAAAAATAAATTACTGGTTGGACTTGGATTAGATGTGTCCGGCGAAAATATTGCTTTAGATATCGGGAAAATGCCTCACCTCTTGATTGCTGGACAAACCGGATCAGGAAAGTCTGTATGCTTGAACGTGTTTCTGGCTTCGATTCTGTTTCGTACTGCTCCTTCTGAAGTGAAATTAATTTTAGTTGATCCCAAAAGAGTTGAGCTTTCTATCTATAACGGGATTCCTCATCTGTTAACTCCGGTAATTGTGGAACCGGAAAAAGTAGTTTCAGCCCTTAAATGGGCTTTGGCAGAAATGGATAATCGTTATAAACTTTTGGCCGAAGTGGGGGTGCGAAATATCGAAGCTTACAACGAAATATCTGGTTTTCAAGCCATGCCTTACATTATCATTGTCGTTGATGAACTAGCAGATGTGATGCTGTTTGCCCCAAGTGAAGTGGAGGATTGTATTAATCGTCTGGCTCAAATGGCTAGAGCTGTAGGTGTCCATTTAGTTTTGGCAACTCAAAGACCTTCAGTTGACGTGATCACTGGTCTTATCAAAGCTAATATTCCGGCTAGAATTGCTTTTAACGTTTCTTCTATGACAGATTCCAGAGTGATTTTGGATACGCCTGGAGCTGAGAAATTATTAGGCAAAGGAGATATGCTTTACCTTCCACCAGATCAGGCTAAACCTAAAAGACTGCAGGGAGCTTTTGTTTCGGATAAAGAGATCAAAAAAATTGTTGAGTATCTCAAAAATACCGGGACTCCAGTACACTACACCGAAGAAGTGGTAGATAAATACAAATCAGGCAAATTAAAAGGCGGAAAACCGGTAGCGGCAGATAATGATTTAGCTCAGGTAGATGAATTATTCAAAGATTCAGTGAGAATAATCTGTGCTGAAAAAAAAGCTTCAGCTTCTTATTTACAAAGAAAATTATCAATTGGTTATAATCGTGCTGCTAAAATTATTGATCAGATGCAGGAACTCGGGGTTATTTCCGGACCAAATGGAGCAAAACCAAGAGAAGTGTTAATCAAAAGCGCTGATGAGTTTTTTGCCAACCTTGAAAATAGAAATTAGGGGCTAGAGATTAGGGTTTAGTAAGAAATTTTCTAATCCCTAAACCCTATAACCTAAAACCTGAATCCTGTCATGCAGACAATTGGTCAGTTATTAAAATCGCTGCGTTTAAAAAAAAACTTAAGTTTAGAGGAAATTAGTGAGGAAACTAAGATAGCTATCCATTTATTGGAAAGAATAGAACAAGACGATTTTGTCAATTTGCCTTCGTCAACTTTTACCAAAGGCTTTATTACTTCTTATGCTAAAGTTTTAGATTTTGATCCAGAGAAGGCTTTAGCCATTTTTAGACGTGATTTTTTAGTGAGTCAATCAGGCAAAATTATGCCAAAAGGACTAGCTAAACCGCTTGACCGGCAGACAATTATTACTTCAAAAATTATAATTTTTTCCCTGGTTGGTTTATTTATTCTGTCTTTTTTTGCCTACTTATTTTTTCAACTTAAAAATTATAATGCACCTCCTAAACTGGAAATTGTCAGACCTAAACAGCAATCAGTAGTCAGAGGTCCACTGGTGAGTGTTAATGGTTTTACTTCTCTTGATTCTTCGGTGTTTATCAATGGCCAAATGGCGGAAGTTTATCCAACCGGAGAATTTCGTTTTAATGTTTCTTTACCAAGTGGAGAGAATCAGATTGAAATCAAGGCAGTTAATGCTAAAAACAAAAGTACAGTTTTGAAAATTCCTGTGACTGTGATTGGAGAGTAAATAATTAAAAATTTAAAAGGCAAAATTTAAAATTGATTTATAATACCTAAATTTCTGATACAATTTGCGTCTTGTATTTTATCTTCAATTTCAGCATAATGATAATATAGTTATTAGAGATATTGGCTTAGTTATCAGTGCAATTTGCTGTAACTAATTTTATTTATGATTGATCCAATGCAAGTTTTATTTATTGTCGTTGTCACTGTTTTGATAGTTTTTCTGGCTTTAGTGGGTTTTCAACTTTTTGTCTTTTTAAAAGAGTTAAGACAGACTTTAAAAAAAGTGAACAATATTTTGGAAGATGTGGATGTGATTACTTCGTCGGTTTCCACTCCGGTAGAAAAATTAGCCGGTCTTTTGGAGAGTTTACAACATGGAGTCGGAATTTTTAATTTTATTTCGAGACTAATTGATAAAAAAATAGAAAAATATGACTCAGAAGAATAAGCCAGATCATCCTATTCAAAGCCAGACAAGTCAATTTTCAAATGGTGTGGTTTTGGGTATGGCTGTTGGTGCTTTTACTTTTTATCTGTTAGCAACTAAAGAAGGCAAGAAAACGCAGAAAAAACTTTTATTAGAAGCAAAAAAAATTATTAATGAGATTGCTGACCAAGTTGAAACCCTCAAAAAAGAAATGCCAGCCAAAGTGGCCAAGGTGCAAAATTTAGCAGAGGAAACAGTGCAAAAAACTCAAGCCGTAGTGACAAAAGTTGTTGATCAAGCTCAGTCAGTGCAACAGAAAATTGAAGAAGCAAAGCCGGTTATTCAAGAGGAATTAGCGCAAGAACTTAATGAGGTCAAACAACAAGCTTTACAAACCGAAAAAAAATTGAAACAGGAACTAAAAAAATTAGAAACATCAGTAGTTGAAGCTAGACAAAAAGCTGATCAAATGCAAAAACAAATGCAAAAAACAGCTATCAAAATTGAAAAAAAATTTTTCTCAAGAGCAGGAAAATCTTTGAGAAAAAAATAAATTATTATGTCCAATCAAGATGCTCAAGCTTATCGCAAAGAAATTCAAAAAGAAGTGCTTTATCTTATCAAAAACAAATTGGAAGCAGGAGAAATGGATGCTACACGCGCCAAAGAAATTTCCGTTTATATCTTGGATTGTTTTAAAGCTCACGAGCAAATGAATAAAGATGAGATGTATCAAAAAGTGAAAAATTTTGATGTTAAAAAATTTCCAGAACTGATTAAGATTACCACCATAGCAATTAAAAGACATTTGGAAGACGTAAGAGTGAAAGTGGGAGAAGTAGTAGGAGAACTGATCAAGGGTAAAAAATTTAAAGAAGCCATTTTACTTCTGCGTAAGTATAGTTAAAGAGTAGATTTTTTCTTACAAAAAAAAATCCGACGAAAGTCGGTTTTTTTATGATAAGATACTATTACTTTAATAAAAATTTTATTCTTTATTTTATGGATTCAAAAACTTTACGCTGTAAATATTTATATTTTTTTCAAACAAAAGGACATGTTCTTATCAGTCCTTCTAAACTGATTCCCGAAAACGATCCTACCACACTTTTTACTTCTTCTGGCATGCAGCAATTAGTCCCTTATCTTAAAGGAGAAGTGCATCCAAAGGGCGATAAACTAGTTGATAGCCAGCCATCGTTTAGAGCTGAAGATATGGAGGAGGTGGGTGATAATCGCCATACAACTTTTTTTGAAATGCTTGGCAATTGGTCTTTGGGGTCTTATTTTAAGAAAGAGCAACTGACTTGGATTTTTGATTTTTTGGTTAATGAAATTAACCTTGACCCTAAAAATTTATATGTTACGATTTTTGTTGGTTCGGCACTTGTGCCAAAAGATATTGAATCAGAAAAAATTTGGAAAGAACTTTTTAGCCAAGCTAATTTAGATTTTGAATTTACCGTCAATCAAAATCCACAACAAGGAATGAAACCCACTGATAAAATTTTTTATTATAACGATAAAAACTGGTGGTCAAGAGCTGGAACCCCTGAAAAAATGCCGATTGGAGAAGTGGGCGGACCAGATAGTGAAGTATTTTATGATTTTGATCCAGAAGGCAAATTGCAAATTCATAAGCATTCCAAGTTTAAAGATAAGCCTTGTCATCCCAATTGTGATTGTGGACGCTTTTTAGAGATTGGAAATAGTGTTTTTATGCAATATGTCAAAACTGAAGCTGGTTTTAAGCCTTTGCCTAAACAAAATGTAGATTTTGGCGGTGGTCTGGAAAGATTGACAGCTGCTTCTCAAGATGAAAGAGATATTTTCCAAACTGATTTATTTTTACCCATGATTAAAGTTTTGGAAAATGAAACTGCCAGAAAATATGAGGAAGATCCTGTTCCTTTCCAAATTATTGCCGATCATCTCAAAGCAGCTATTTTTATGATTTCTCAAGGTCTAGAACCAAGCAATAAAATGCAAGGCTATATTTTGCGTCGACTGATTCGAAGATCAATTTTAAAAATCAAAAAATTGGGCAAAGAAAATGTGGATTTTGCTGATTTAGTCAGAGTTGTGGGTATTATTTATGAAGGAGTTTATGATGAGATTTTACAAAAACAGGAAATTATCACGCAGCTGTTGCAGAATGAAGCTTCAAAATTTAGTAAAACTTTAAACAAAGGTCTTAAGGAATTTGAAAAATTAGCTTCCACTGGAGATTTAAATGGCCAAACAGCTTTCAAGTTATTTGAAACTTTTGGCTTTCCTTTTGAACTGACCCAAGAATTAGCCCTAGATCAAAACATTACTCTTTCTTTGGAAGATTTTAATCAGGCAAAAAATCAGCATAGCGATAATTCTCGTACTGCTTCAGTAGGCATGTTTAAAGGAGGACTGGCAGACAACAGCGAAAAAGTGGTAAAACTGCATACTGCGACTCATCTTTTGAACCAAGCTTTGCGTTTAGTTTTAAGCCAAGAAATTAAGCAAGCTGGAGCCAATATTAATTCCGAGCGTTTACGTTTTGATTTTACTTATGATGATAAATTAACAGAAGAGCAAAGACAGGAAATTGAAAAAATAGTGAATGAACAAATTAGTAAAAATTTACCGGTATTTTTTGAAGAAATGGTAACTAAAGAGGCTTTTACCTCTGGCGCTAATGGTGTTTTTGGGGAAAGGTATGGAGATAAAGTCAAAGTTTATTTTATCGGTGATAAAGAGAAACCTTTTTCTAAAGAAATCTGTGGTGGTCCACATGTAGTCCAAACTGGAGTTTTGGGTCAATTCACCTTGGGTAAAGAAAAATCCATTGGAGCTGGAAAAAGAAGGATCTACGGCTTTTTAAAATAAAGAAAATTTCTGCTTCTCTCTCGTCTTGTTGCATGCTATATTATAGCTAAGTTCTAGTTAGTAAGGGCTGTAATTTAAGCAAAAGCCTTTTAACTTCTAAACTTTTTAACATGGCTTTCAATAATCTGCTCAATCTTGGTAAAAATAAACAAAATCAAACCGAGGCTTTTTTGGCTTTGGAAATTAATGAGGATTATGTCAAAGCCGCTGTCTGGATGGTGCAAGAAGGACAGATAAAGGTGATTAAAACTTCGGAAATTGTGGCTATTGAAAATGAAAATATTGAATCTTTACTCCAGTCTGTAGATATGGCTATTGCTACAGCCTGTCAGGATGTAAGTTTTAACCCTGAAAAAACAATTTTTGGGATCATGCATGACTGGGTTGATCAGGAAGGCATTGTGCCTGACAAAAAAGAAATTTTAAAATATTTATCTCAAAAACTTGAATTAAAGCCGATTGGTTATGTCATTTTGGAAGAAGCTTTAGTGACGTATTTACAAAAACAGCAAAGCACACCTCCAACTGCCATTTTGATCCGTTTTTCCCAGTCAGAATTACTTCTTACTTTAGTTGAGCTTGGCAATATTGTTTTACAGGAAAAAGTCGGTCGCAGTGAAGATCTGGTTTCTGATGTCAATGAAGGTTTAAAAAGATTTGCTGACGCTGACCCTTTGCCATCAAGAATTATTCTTTACAACTGTAATACCAATTTTGAAGAAATTAAACAGCGTTTATTGGCATTTGACTGGGAAAAAGATCTGCCATTTCTTCACACTCCCAAAATTGAATCTTTAGAAATGAAACAAAGTATTAAGGCTGTGGCTATTGCTGGTGGTTCTGAGGTAGCCAAATCGATGGGTTTTGCTATTGAAGAAGAAAAGCCGGTGGAGCAAACAAATGAGCCAGCAGAAGAAGTTAAAACTCAAGAACAACTACCAGAAGGATTTGTGGTTGGTCAGCAGCTTGATTTAGAAAAAGAGGAAACTAAGGCGGAAGAATTGGAATCATTAATTGTAACCACTCAAAATGAAGCAGTTATTTCTTCAAAACAACCAAATAAAACTGGTATTATGTTAGCAAAATTTAAAGCATTTTTATCTAAAA
>JAAZND010000034.1 GCA_012798485.1 Candidatus Beckwithbacteria bacterium
GATTGGATAGAAGGTGGCCAAGCCATATCTATGCTATGTTTCTGACCGAAAGATTTATCAAATCTTCTTTTCTTAGCGATACATTCTTTGTGCATATATTTAAGGGTTAAGGAGTGAGTTTTTATGACGATAAAGAAAAGTAAGATTGGAAAGGTTTCCGCTACAGAAAAAGACCCCAGTACTTGTAATTCTTTTACCTTCTGGCTGGACAAAGACATAGAGATACGTCCTTTTGACATCGTGAAAACAAGCTTTTCAATAGGAGATAAAACCTCCACCACGTTTGGCCTAATACAGGAAATTATTCATATTACTGATGCGCCAACGCATTTGACGAATTATGTTTCTTCAGATTTTGGGGATGTAGAAACAAAATACGCCACAGATAGGCTTGGTTTAACTTACGTCAAAGCTGATGTTATACACAACACGGAGAATGTATTTATGCCATGCCCGGATGGTTCGATCGTTGAGTTTGTAAATGCCGATGAGGTTCGTATTGCACTAGGCTTGGATAAAGTGAAGGATCCATTGCCAGCGGGTGTTTTTCGTATGTCTAACAACATCCATGTGCCTATAACTTATAACCGGAGCTTCGTATTAGGCCAAGATGGTGCACACATGAATATCAGCGGTATTAGTGGTCTGGCAACAAAAACCTCCTACGCAATGTTTGTCCTTAATGCGATACAGCAGACGACAAGTGACGTTGCCTTCATTCTTTTTAACGTGAAAGGTGACGACTTGCTTCGTATAGATGAATATGCTCCTAATATCGAGAAAATAAAAAAAGACTCCACTTGGAAAGACCTCAATCTAGAACCAAAACCTTTTAGTGATGTTAAATATTATTACCCCTTCTTGGGGGATTCGCCGGAAACGGAATACGCATTTACTCCACTAAACAAAAAAACTTTGAAGGAACAAGCAAATCGAGGCAAGTTAAAGACTTACATATATACGTATGAGGAAGATAAGAGAAAACTAGAAATGATGTTTGCAAATATTGATGATCCGAATTACACAATGGAATCGATTATCGCGCACATAGATAATGACTTCGAGTTCAACAAGTTAACAAATTGGCAAGAGTTTAAAGATCATTTAAGGTCTTGCTGTATGTCCGGTAAGCAGACCGGCAATATTCCAGTCCAATCTTGGAGAAAATTCTCAAGGCTTATGGATCGAGCTTTAAATAATTCCTTATTCCAGAACATAAAATCGTTGTCGTCTAATTATCACCATTCCCATTTGTATGACGAAATTCTTGCGATCCAAAAGAATGAGGTTAAGGTGATAGATATTTCTAAGCTAGAGGAACATATGCAGTGCTTCGTCTTTGGAGATGTCATCCAGGCGGTTAAAGATCTTAAGTTTGGACAAACTGAAAGAACAGAGGAAGAACTTCCCAAAAAAATTATTATTTTTGTTGATGAGCTAAATAAATATGCCCCTGCAAATGCACCCAAAGCTTCTCCTCTTCTTCAGGGAATCCTGGATATTACCGAAAGAGGGCGGTCTCAAGGAATAATACTTTTCTCCGCCGAGCAATTTCGAAGCGCTGTCCACGACCGGGTTAAAGGAAACTGCTCAACGAATGTTTACGGCAGGACAAATGGGATTGAAACCTCAAAGGCAGATTATAAAGTCATACCACAAACCTTTAAATACATGATGACTTCACTTAAACAAGGTTGTTTGCTTGTTGAGCACCCTACTTTTCGTTCTATCTTGCGTTTGGAGTTCCCTGAGCCCGCATATTATCATGGAATGGAGGAATAAGTCATATGTCAGAACCCCAGATTAGAATTGGTAAGCACCTGCTTGAGTCAATTACTACGGGGATGTACGACAACCCTCTATGTATTTTCCGCGAGTATATTCAAAACTCAACTGATGCTATAGATCTGGCAATCTCTAATGGACTAATTACTAGTGATCTTGCAAGAATAGATGTCCATGTAGCTCCAGAACAAAAGAGGATTATCATCGAAGATAATGGAAGTGGTCTCTCCTCCGAAAAAGCCCTTATGGCACTAAAGAATATTGGGGACTCTGACAAAATTTTTGGGAAAGATGCTGGTTTTAGAGGAATAGGAAGACTTGGAGGTGTTTCTTATTGCAATAAGCTTACTTTTTCTACCTCTTCTTTTTCTGAGGAAATAAAAACAATTATTACTTGGGATTGCAAGAAACTTCGTTCTCTAATAAAGCCAGGCTTATATAAAGAATATGATTTATTTAAAGTTCTAGATGAATGTGTATCATTTAGACAGGAATCTGAAAATCGTGATGCTCACTACTTTAGAGTATAACTAGAAAATGTGGATGACGTTTTCGAAAAATCGTTGCTTGACCCTCTTACTGTAATGGAATATATCCAAGAAGTGGCTCCATTACCCTATAATTCTCAAAAGTTTATTTATGACAAATATATTATTGAGTACCTAGAAAAGAAAGGATATAAGTTAGATATTTATCATATTTATTTTAACAATAATATTATTCCCTTATATAAGCCGTATAAAACTCACTTTTGTGCAAATAATACAGAAGATCATATCTATGATATTGCTTTCAGAGATCTAATCGATGAATATGGGAATATTATGGGGGTCTTGTGGTACGCAATAACAAATTGGCTGGGCACAATCGAAAATGACGATGCAGCTATCCGTGGCATAAGATTAAGGAAAAAAAATATATTGATTGGCAATGAAAACGCTCTTAGCAAGGGTTTTTTTACACAGGAGCGATTCAACGGCTGGTTTATTGGTGAGGTCTTTGTCTTTGCAAACCTAATTCCAAATGCGAGACGGGATTTTTTTGAACAGGAAGATCCACAGTACCCTTATTTCGAAAAGGCGCTAAAGAAGTACACTATTGATGAATTATCTAAAATACCTGGTAAATTTTCAAGGGCAAGAAATACTGCTAAAAACATTGTGAAAACAATTCAAGAGCTGGAGGACCTAAAAGAGGAAATAGACAAAGGAATTACAAGTTTTTCTAGAAAACAAGAAATAATTAAAACACTTGAGGTTAAACAGGAAAATCTACAAAAGAACGTTGCAGAGGCTACTAAAATTAACATAATTGAAATTAACAAAAGTGATGGCAGAAAAGATCATACCGTCCCTCACGTTGGAGAGGATGTCATTGCACAAGCAAAAGAAACTATTTCAAACTTAGCTCGATTAAAGGAAGAAATATCTACCAACACAAAAACAATATCAACAACGCTAAACACGTCCTATAGTCGAGAAGAAAAAAAGATGTTTGAAAACATTATAAGAGTGCTTGAAAATCAATGTGGAAAATGTTTTTCTCTGGCTTCATTAAAGCAGCTTATAGTTGATGAGCTTAACAAAAAAAGAGCTGGAGGCAAGAAGAAATAAATGCGAACTATACTGCTTGTTGAACCTGCGTATAAGGCAAAATACCCGCCATTGGGGTTAATGAAGCTTTCCGCCTATCATAAACAGCTAGGAGACAATGTCGTCTTCGTTAGGGGAAAGGATAACGAGCTTAGAAATAGGATATGGGACCGCGTCTATATTACTAGTCTTTTTACCTTTCATTTTAAGATTACTGCGGAAACAATAAACTTCTACAAGACTTCTGCAAGATCCTTAAGGGATGTATACGTAGGAGGGATAGCGGCTACGCTTGTCCCGGAGGCCTTTTTCAAGGAAACAGGAATATTTCCTCATCTAGGGCTATTGGACAAACCAGGGATTTTAGATAAAAACGATATAATAATTGATCAGCTAGTCCCGGACTACTCGATTCTGAACGAGATTGAATATGTTTATCCTTGTGGCGACGCATATGTTCTCTACTCAACCAGGGGCTGTATAAATCGGTGCGAATTCTGTGCTGTTCCAGTATTAGAACCTGCCTACAAAGATTATCTCCCATTTAAAGAACAAATCAACCAGATAAATCGACTCTATGGGGAGAAAAAAACACTTTTATTGCTTGACAATAACCTTCTCGCTTCCAATTGTTTTGACAAAATTGTGGATGAACTTAAAGAGGCAGGGTTCGGTGCGGGGAGCACTTTTTCACCCTCCAATATTCTCAAAACATATATCCCTATTTACCAAGACAGAGCAAAAAGGAACGCCTTGCCGTCAACCGTAAGAAAAATCATCATCAATGAACTTCTAAAAATTAAAGTCAAACTGCGACCCAAAACGAAGGACTACGACTTTTATTACGATACATTAGACAAATATGGAGCGGAGAAAGATTTATCGAATCTAACAGACCAAGTCCTATTTGAAGTTATGAACGAACTTGGAGAGCTTTACGAGAGAAAAAGAAATAAGAATAAGCAAGTAAAATATGTGGATTTCAATCAAGGTATAGATGCCCGTTTGCTTGATGAAAGAAAAATGGCAAGGCTAAGCGAGCTAAATGTTAATCCGATGCGGATTGCTTTCGATTCTATCGCTTTTAAGGATATTTATTCCTCTGCAATAAGGTTAGCTAAAAAATATCAAATAAAATCCATTTCAAACTATATGCTTTACAACTTTAAAGATAAACCCGAAGATCTTTACGAAAGGCTAAGAATCAACGTTGAGCTTAACCGAGAACTAGGACTACGAATATTTTCTTTCCCGATGAGGTATGCTCCTGTCTCTCGACTAGATAGGGCATATATAGGGGAACATTGGACTCCTAAACAGCTCAAAGCTATCTACAAGATTCTTAATGTCACAAAAGGAATTGTTGCAGC
>JAAZND010000035.1 GCA_012798485.1 Candidatus Beckwithbacteria bacterium
AAATTAAAAATTTAAAATTATAAATTTAAAATTATTGTGTTATGAAAATAATTGAACCAAAAATTTCCGAAAACGGTTTAAAAATCGTTGCTAAAAGATATTTACTTAAGAATGAAACTGTTGGGCAGATGATGTGGCGGGTTTGTCAGCATCTGGCAAAAGCAGAAATTAATTGGGGAGATTACAGTAAAATTGAAGAAATTGCAGACAAATTTTATGAAAGAATGGTCAACCTTAAATTTGTGATTGCAGGCAGAGCCATGTATGAAGCTGGTAATCCAAATGGTACAGGACAATTAGCTTCTTGTTTTGTTTTGCCAGTCGAAGATGACATTCCTTCTATTTTCAAAACCTTAGGACAGGCTGCAGTTATTCATAAAAATAATGGCGGCACTGGCTTTAATTTTTCCAATATTCGTCCCAAAGGCGACAAAGTCAAAGGTGTAGAAAATGCCGCTTCCGGACCTATCGATTTTCTGTCTGCTTTTTCTGCAGCTTTATCAAAAATTTTACAGGGCTCAAAAAGAAACGGAGCTAATATTGGTATTTTAAACGTCGATCACCCAGATATTTTAGACTTTATTAAACTCAAAGATGAAGATGGGACAATCAAAAATTTTAATATTTCAATTGGTATTACCAATCAGTTTATGGAAGCAGTGGAAGTTGATAAAGACTGGGAGCTTATTAATCCTCGCAATGGTCAGGTAGTCAAAAAAATTAAGGCCAAAAAATTGTTTGAAGAAATTGCCAAACATTCATGGCTAACAGGTGACCCAGGTATAGCTTTTATTGATCGCATGAATGAAGATAATCCAACCCCAGATTTAGGGAAAATCGAAGCCACCAATCCTTGTGGAGAAATCCCTCTTTTGCCATTTGAATCATGTAATTTAGCTTCCATAGTTTTATCCAATCATGTGGTTAAAAATGCTCAAGGTAAATATGAAATTGATTGGGAAGATTTGGAAAAAACAGTGAAGTTAGGTGTCAGACTTTTGGATAACATGATTGAGATTAATAATTTTCCTTTGCCGGAAATTGAAAATATGGTCAAGCATGGTAATCGTCGGATTGGGCTTGGAGTGATGGGCTTTGCTCATTTACTTTTTCTGCTGCAAATTCCTTATGACAGCCAGGAGGCAGTAAGACTTTCTGAAAGATTGGCCAAATTTATCCATAAAAATAGCGAAGAAATGTCTTTGCAGCTTGGGAAGGAACGAGGAGTTTTTGGTAATTGGGATCGATCAATTTATGCCGGGAGCGCGGAAAAATATCGCAACTGTGCCCTAAATATGATTGCGCCCACTGGCACTATTTCGCTTTTTGCCAATTGTTCTTCCGGGATTGAACCTGTGTTTTCTTTAATTACTTTAAAAAAAGCTTTTTTTGAAGATGATAAAAAAAGTAAACCAACTCAGGAGTTAATGATTATTGATCCTGTTTTTGAACAAAAACTCAAAGATATAGCAAAAAACCAAAAACTAAGAGATGAAATTTTAAAACAAGTGGCTTTGGATAATAGTTTAAAAAATATTAAATAATTTAGCGATGAAGAAAAGCAAATTTTTACGACAACTCATCATATTAAACCTTCTTGGCATATCAAAATTCAAGCTGCTTGGCAGAAATATTTTGATAATTCTATTTCTAAAACTGTTAATTTTCCTGCCAATGCCACAGTGGAAGATGTTAAAAAAGTTTATAAATTGGCTTGGAAACTGGGTTGTAAAGGTGTGACTATTTACCGCGATGGCAGTAAACAAGATCAAGTGTTGAATTTGACTGGAAAAGAAAAAATTGAGAATCAAGAGAAAATAATTGAAAAAAAATCTGACTTGGATGGAGAAAATAAAAACCTAACTAAAAAAGAAACGATAAAATTTGACCCTGCAAAGACTGACAAATGTCCAGAATGTGGGGAAAAACTTGCCAAACAAGATAATCTGTATCTTTGTTATGAATGTGGGTGGAGTAATTAAAATTATTATTTTAGTGTCATTCCGCACTTGATGCTAAATCTATAAAAATAAAATAATTAAATAGATTCCTGCCTACGCAGGAATGACAAGGATGTTTTTATGACTCATTTAATTTCTCATATCATTAAACGTAATGGTCAAAAAGTAAAATTTGACGAAAGTAAAATTACTCAGGCAATGTATAAAGCCTTTTTGGCAACACAGGAAGCTGGGGATCGTCAAAAAAGCTATGAAGAGGCTAAGAGATTGACTCCAATAGCAGTCAAACTTTTCAAAAAAACTGTCAATGGCGATAGTCCGACAGTGGAAACTATGCAGGATGTGGTTGAACAGGTGTTGATGGCAGGAGGATACTATAAAACTGCCAAAGCCTATATTTTATACAGAGCTGAAAGACAGGAAGAAAGAGAAGTTAAAACAGTTATTGGCGTAGTTGATGATTTAGATTTATCAATCAATCAATTAAAAGTTATAAAAAGTCGTTATCTTAATCATGACGAAGATGGCAATACTACAGAAACTCCCAAACAAATGTTTGAACGAGTGGTCAAAGCCGTAGCTTTAAATGAGAAAAATCCGAAAAAATGGGAAAAGGAATTTTTACAAATTTTAACCAGTTTTGAATTTGTACCAGCTGGAGGATATCTTAGAACTGCCGGAACAAGTCGACAGATGATTGCCAAATTTTTTGTTTTACCAATTGAAGATAGTATGGAAGGCATTTTTGACAGTGTGAAATGGATGGCGCTGGTTCATCAAAAAGGCGGTGGTACTGGTTTTAATTTTTCTTCACTTCGCCCAAGAGGTGATTTGGTGTCTACTTCTGGCGGGTTTTCTTCAGGTCCTATTTCTTTTATGAAAGTATTTGATGCTGCTACCCGTCAGGTGATGCAGGGAGGTTTTAAAAGAGGGGCGAATATGGGGATTTTAAACGTTGATCATCCGGATATTTTTGATTTTATCAATTGTAAAAGTGAAGAGGATGAAATCGCTAATTTTAATATTTCAGTGGGGATTACAGATGAATTTATGCAGGCGGTAGTTAATAACAGTCAATTTAATTTATTAAATCCCAGAACCAAAGAAATTGTCCAAACAGTTTCGGCGCGTAATTTATTTAATCAAATTGTAACTCTGGCATGGAGAACTGGAGATCCAGGTGTCATTTTTCTTGATGCTATCAACAAAGCCAATCCTTTGCTTGAAGCAGTGGGTCCGCTTATGGCGACTAACCCTTGCGGGGAACAGCCTTTGCATCCTTTTGATGTGTGTAATTTAGGTTCTCTTAATCTTGCTAAATTTGTCAAAAATTTGCCAAACGTTGAAGCTACTACATCGAGTAAATTAATCAATTGGAAAAGACTAGAAGAAGTAGTCAGGCTTTCGGTGAGATTTTTAGATAATGGCGTTGATATTTCTTCTTATCCGATTAAACAAATTGAAAAAATGGCCAAAAAAAATCGTCGTATTGGTCTTGGCGTCATGGGTTGGGCAGATATGCTGTACCAGCTTAAGATTGCTTATGATAGTGATGAGGCTTTCTCACTTGCCCAGAAAGTAATGCATTTTATTTATACCATTGCCCATAATGAATCAGAAAAGTTGGCTGAAGAAAAGGGAGTTTTTGAAAATTGGGAACAAAGTAGTTTTGCTAAGCAAGGGATTAAACAGCGTAATTTAGCTTTAACCACCATTGCGCCAACTGGGACAATTTCCATGGTCGCCAATTGCTCTTCTGGGATTGAACCTATTTTTGCATTGTCTTATGTCAAAAATGTGGTCGATGATAAAGGCTTGGTTTATGTAAATCCTTATTTTGAACAAGCTTTGGATGAGGAGATTAAAGATGAAAATCAGAAACAGGAAATTTTAGAGCAGGTAGCCAAACAAGGAAGCTGCCAGCAGATTGAGGAATTATCAGATCAAATGAAACAGATTTTTAAAACAGCTCATGATATTGTCTGGGAAGCTCATGTGCGGATGCAGGCTTCTTTCCAACAATGGACAGATAATGCGGTTTCTAAAACTATTAATTTTGCCCATGATGCTTCGATTGATGAGATAGAAAAAGCTTATATTCTCGCTTGGAAATTGGGATGCAAAGGTATTACCATTTACCGCGATGGATCAAAACCAGTCCAGATTTTGCAAACTTTTAATTCTGAAAAAAAACCTGTAGTCAAAAAAGAACCAGTGATTCAAAGTAAAATTAAAATCAAAACTTTAAAACAAAGAATGCAAGAAGAAAAAGGAGAGCAGTTGAAAATTGAAGAAAATCTGGTGGTTAAAAATGATCATACTTGTCCTGAATGCGGTGGAGTTTTGCAAATCAGCGAAGGTTGTTCTACTTGCCTTGAATGTGGGTTTAGTAAATGCAGTATTTAGGTTTTAGGAGTTAGGTTGTAGTTTGTAGAAATAAGCAATTTATCATCCTGAATTTGTTTCAGGATCTAATCAATCAATAAAAGAGATTCTGAAATACCTGTCTGCCGACAGGCAGGAATTCAGAATGACACTTTTATTAAGATTTAAAATTATAAATTATTTTCTTTATGCAAATAATCTTAGGTTCGCAGTCTCCAAGAAGAAAACAGCTTTTAAAATTTTTAATAGATGATTTTGTCATCAAAAATGCAGATTTAGATGAGGATAGTTTTGCCAAGCTTGCCCGGACTCCGGAAGAGTTAGTGACAAAGCTTTCACTTACTAAAGCTAAAAAAGTTGCCCAAAATTTAAAAGCGGAAAGTTTGATTATTGCAGCAGATACAATTGTAGTTTTGCAAAATGATCAGGATAATTCTTGGGGGGAAATTATTGGCAAACCAAAAGATTTAAGGAAGGCTCAGCAAATTTTACAAAAACTTCAAGGGCGAAAGCATGAAGTTTATACTGGTTTTACGGTTCTGAACACCAAGAAAAAGCAGTTTTTTACAGATTTTGAAATGGCTGCTGTTTATTTTCAGCCTTTAAATTTAGCCCAAATTGACAGATATATAGACAAATTTAAGCCTTTAGATAAAGCCGGAGCTTATGCTATTCAAGAACTTAGTCGGGAATATATTGCCAAATATGAAGGTAGTTTATCTACGATTATTGGTCTGCCTTTAGAAAAACTGGTCAAAGTTTTAGAAAAATTTGGCGTAAAAGTTAAAAAAGATTGGCAGCAAAAAGTAAAAGATTTATTACTTTTCTAAAAATTATGTTTTGTGCTAATTGTGGTCAAAAGATGAAAGAGGAAATTCCTCCGCATGATGATCGTATTCGTCAAGTTTGTCCGTCTTGCGGCTTTATTTTCTATAATAATCCAAAACCTACGGTTGTAGCTATTATTGAAAAAGAGGAAAAAGTTTTGTTGGCTAAAAGAGCAAGGGATCCATACAAAGATTGCTGGGATTTAATTGGTGGTTTTGTAGAAACCGGGGAAACTTTGGAAGAAGCTTTAGTTCGTGAAGTCAAAGAAGAGGTTAATTTAGATGTTTTGACAGCTACTTATTATTTTAATCATATCGATACTTATAAAAATGCAGCTAATGGTTTTGTTTCCAAAAATCTTGGAGTTCATTTTATAGTTAAAGTCAAAGATTTTAACACTTTAAAACCAGGTGATGATGTTTTTGAAACTGCTTGGTTTTCTTGGGCTAATTTACCAAAAGATTTAGTTGGTTTTGAAGATGTCGTGGCAGTGATACAAAAAAGAAAAAAAGAATTAGGATTTTAATTATGGCTTTAGTTTATCTTTTTACCGGAAACGGCAAAGGTAAAACCAGCGCAGCTTTAGGTATTGCGCTGCGTAGTGTTTGTGCTTCTCAAAAAGTTGCCTGGATTTATTGGTATAAAAATGAAAATTGGTATATTAGTGAAAAAAAAATTGGAAAATTTTTACCAATTGATTTTTATTTGCTGGGAAAAGGTTTTTATATAACTGCCGAGGCAAAAGCAAAAGATAAAAATTTAGCAAATTGTGACAAACTTGATTTTGCAGATCATCAAGAGGCAGCCCAAAAAGCTTTGCAAAAAACTAAGCAAATTTTACAGGCGCAAAAACATGATTTGTTGATTTTGGACGAAATTGTCAATGCGGTTACAGATAAACTGCTGGATTTTGCAGAGCTAGAAAATTTAATCAAAAATAAAAAAGAAACTCATTTAATTTTAACAGGACGCAATGCCTCCAAAAAGTTAATGCAACTTTGTGATTTAGTTTCTAAAATAGAGAAGATTAAACACCCGTTTGATCAGCAAATGCCTGCAGTAAAGGGTTTGGATTTTTGATACAA
>JAAZND010000004.1 GCA_012798485.1 Candidatus Beckwithbacteria bacterium
AACTGATTAATAATGATCTTATTCCCAAAGTTGGTTGTTATGGGGGGCTTGGGGCTTCTGGAGATTTACCTCAAAATGGAAGAGTTTTAAGTGTTTTAAGGCAACTTCCTGGCACAAAAATTTGGAGTGAAACTGGTTTTATTGATGCTTCTCAGGCCTTAAAATCCAAAGGTTTTAAACCTCTTATTCTTGCTCCAAAAGCTGGTTTGGGTTTAGTTAATGGTGATAATTTTTCAACAGCTGCAGCTTTTCATTTAACTCGTGAGACTTTATTTGCTTTATTGACTCAGGCGGTAGCTGGAGCAATGATGTTTGAAATGACCTTAGCTACCAACAGATCTTTGCATCCTTTAATTTATAAAATTAGGAAACATCAAGGGCAGGAAGAAGTAGCTTCTCTCTATCTTAATTTGATTCAAGATAGTCAATATATTAGAAATGAAATGAAAGAATTATTGCCATCAGTTGATGGCAGAAAAGTTCAAGATGTTTATAGTATTCGCTGTCTTTCTCAATTTTTTGGAGTCTCATGGGAAAGAGTTAAGTGGGCAATGGATACAGTAGAAATTAATGCTAATAGTGCTTCTGATAATCCACTTTGGACAACTGATGACACAAGACTAGAAGGAGAAAAGCCAGGACAATGGGTGAGTGGTGGCAATTTTATTGCCGAATATATGGTAGAGGTAATGGATGCTTTACGAAAAACTATAACGCAAATTGTCAAAGTCAATGATCGTCATATGAGCAAACTTATCGATCCTCATGAAAATAATGGTTTAACCCCGAATTTATCTTATAAGGATGCTATTTCTCAGTGTACTTTTAAAGGAATTCAAGCTCAAGCTGGAATGTTTGAAGTTTATTCAACTTTTTTATCCATGCCGATTTCTACTTTGTTTGGTGTGCATGAGCAAAATAATCAGGATATCACTTCTCATGCCATGACATCTGGTTTAATTGGGCGTGAAAATTTACAAGTCTGTTGGTTGTCTTTAGCTCAATTGATGATTGCTTTGGCTCAAGCCGTAGATTTAAGAGAAGGTTCTTCCAAGCTTTCTTCCAAAACTAAAAAAATCTATGATTTTGTGCGTCAGGATATTGAATTTGCTAAAACAGAAAAACCACTAGGACCAGAAATAGAATTAATAGCTTCTAAACTGCAAACTATAGAATTTAGAAACTTATTAGTTGAAGAAGTTCTATCTTAAATATCTATGAAAAATAATCTTATCAGTTGGTTAAATAATAAGTCTTTTTATAACCAAGATAAAATTGGAAATGAAAACC
This sequence comes from Candidatus Beckwithbacteria bacterium, assembly GCA_012798485.1. Taxonomy (GTDB): domain Bacteria; phylum Patescibacteriota; class Microgenomatia; order UBA1400; family UBA1449; genus JAAZND01. The sequence goes on from JAAZND010000004.1 coordinate 1,291, forward strand.
AAATACTTAGAGAAGGAGAGTTAAAAGCTTTGGCTTTATTCCATCAAGCTGCAAATAGAGTTCCAGCCTATGTGAAATTTTTAAAAGAACATAAAATAGATCATAATAAAATCCAGACAATTTCAGATTTTTCTTTAGTTCCTTTAATCAATAAAAAAAATTATATTGAGAAATATTCATTATTAGATAGAGCATGGGATGGCAAGTTAGATAATTATCATACAATTGCTTCAAGCTCAGGTTCAACTGGAACACCTTTATTTTGGCCGAGGCACCTTCAACATGATTTAGATGATGCAACTATTAGAGAACTAATTTACACTAATGTTTTCAAAATAAATAAATATAGAACTTTATTTTCAAACTCACTTTCTCTAGGTAATTGGATTGCTGGGATGATTACGAGTGCAACTTTAAATTTATTAAGCCAAAAAGGTTATAAATTTACTTGCGTCAACCCTGGTTTGTCTGAAGAAGAAACTGTTAAAGTCATCAAAAATATTTCTCCATTTTTTGAACAAACAGTAATGATTGGTTATCCTCCTTCACTGAAGATGATTATTGAGAATAACAGCTCTATTGATTGGAAAAAATTAAATATTCATTTTTTAGGAACAGGAGAAGGATTTTCCGAAAACTGGAGAGATTATATTCTTGACTTAGTAGGACAGAAAGATAAGTTAACCACATTCATTAATTTATTTGGTTCTGCAGATGCTGGTTTAATAGGATTTGAAACACCATTAACAATTTTACTTAGGAGAATAGTAACTCAAGATAATACATTGAATTTAAAAGTATTTAAAGAGAGCCGTATTCCTTATCTTTATCAATATGATCCCCGTTTAAAATATCTTGAAAGTATCAATAGTGAAATTGTTATCACTTCAGATCTCGGTCAGCCTTTGATTAGATATAATATTGAAGATTGCGGAGAAGTGAAAACATATAGCCAAATGTTAAGTAATTTTAATAATCATGATTTAAAAGATCAACTTAATTGGAAATTACCATTTGTGTATTTATTTGGACGAAAGGCGATGGTAGCAACAATTTTCGGTCTGAATATTTATCCTGAAAATATTAAAACTGTTTTAGAGCACAAAGAGATGCAAGCATTTTTTACCGGTAGATTTAAAATGACGACAGAATATACTCAAAGTCATAATCAATATTTACTTTTGTCTGTAGAAATGAAAAATGGGATTAAAGCTTCTAAAGAATTAGAAAAACAAATTTTTAATCATACAGTCCAAACTTTAAGGCAAATTAATAGCGAGTATAATAAATTATTTTTGTCTGTTGGAGAAAAAGCTTATCCAGTAATTAAAATGTATTATTATGGCTATCCAAAATATTTCCCATTGGATAAAATTAAAAAACATTCTTAATATGAAAAATAATCAAATTAATTTTTTTAAATCATTAGCCGCTGAATTATTTAAAATTAGGTACCCTCAAAAAAGAGAAAAAGATAAACTTATTTTAAATAAATTAGAAAAGCAGATAACAAAGAAAGGGAAAGCTAATATTAAATTTAAAAATCCACTTCCAGAAAAAAATGTTTTTTATGAATTGACTACGGCTAGAAATAGAAATTTAATTACTCAAAAGGAACAGGGAAAGCTACAAAAAACTGTGGTTGGTTTTTTTGGAATGAGTGTTGGTAGTCACGCAGCCTTAACATGGATGATGGAGTCTAGAGCTGACTTGATTAAAATAGCAGATCCAGATACTATCGATTCCAGTAATTTAAATCGTTTAAGATTTGGTTGGGATGTTGTCGGTCAATATAAAATTGATGTTGTTAAAAAATTATTATCAGAAATAAATCCTTATGCAAAAATTGTTAAAACCTCAGTTGTAGATGATCAAACCATTGAAGCATTACTTATTAAAAATAAAAAAGTGAACATTATTGTGGATGCAATTGATGATTTAAAAGGAAAGATTTTTTTAAGAAAACTATGTAAAGACTATAAATTGCCTTTAATCTCTGCCGCAGATGTAGGAGATAATGTAGTGGTTGATATTGAGCGTTATGATCTTGATCCAGATTATTCATTTTTTCATAATCGTATTCCAGAGATTGAAAAAATAAATTTAGAAACCATTAATCCTTTAGAAAAGAAAAATTTAATTATTAAATTAGTAGGATTTGAGCATAATAGTGAAAAGATGTTAAATTCTTTAATGTCTATAGGTAAAACTATTCCAACTTGGCCTCAGCTTGGAGCTACAGCCACAATAGCTGGAGGAGTAGTTACAACATTAATTAAAAAGATTGTTTTAGGAGAAAAGGTATTAAGTGGTCGTTATTATCTATCTTTAGATGATCTTTTTGTTCAGGATTACAATTCAAAGTCAAGACAATTGGGAAGAAAAAAACTGATAAAGACAATTAATCAAGATTAACATTTGCTTTGAATTTTATTATAATGAATTCATGGTTAATCTTTTTCAATTACTTATTTTAATTTCTGCCTTAATTGGTAATTTACTTCTCGGTTTAACTACTTATTTAAAAAATCCTAAAAGTATCACTAATAAGATTTTTTTTACTTTTACCTTTATTTTAAGTGCTTATCTTTTAATAAATTATTTTTCACTTAATAGTACAAATCCTCAATTAGTTTTATTTTTAATAAGATTGGTGATGGGGATTGCTTTATTAATAAACGTGTCTTTCTTTTTATTTATCTCAGTTTTTCCTCAAAATAAGATTACGATGAATAAATTTATGTTTTGGGCGTTTATTATCATTACTGTTTTGCTTTTAATCCCAGTTATATTTTCTCCTTTTATTTTTCAAACTGTTATCATGAAAAATGGTAATATAGAAACTCTTCCCGGAGTAGGGATGCCAGTATTTTTATTACATACTTTATTATTTCTAGGAGCAGGATTTGTAAACCTAATAAGAAAATATCGTAAGTCGGTTGGTATTCAAAAAATTCAATTGCGGTTATTGCTTCTAGGTACTATTTTTATGTTTTTGGCAATTATTATTTTGAACTTTGTCTTGGTAGTCGTTTTTAATATTTCTTCCTTTGTTAATTTATTACCAATTTATACTTTAATTTTTATTGGCTTTATTAGCTATGCAATTATCCGTCATAAATTCTTAGATATAAGTTTAATTATAGCTAGAGCTGTATCTTATACTTTGCTATCTTTTATTCTTATTATCTTATATACAGTATTTACTTATTCAGTTAGTTATTTATTCCGTCAAGAAAAAATTTCTATGGATAGAATACTCTTTTCTTCAATGGTAGCCATAATTTTAGTCTATACTTATCCAACGTTGAAAAGATTATTGGAAAAAAATTCGGATAAGATTTTTTATAAAGGTCATTATGACTCTCAGACTATTTTAACAGACCTGACCAAGATTATGGCTTCAACGTTAGATTTAGATAAATTGCTTAGAAAACTGAATAATACTATTATTAAAAATTTAAGAGTAGTTGATTCTTATTTTGTCTTAAAAAATAAAGATAATAAAATTATTATTCATGGAATTGAATACCAAAATATTGATTTAGAGACAGTTTCTCAACATAAAACTGTTTTAGTCAGAGAAGAAACTAAAATTCGAAAAATAGTTGACTTGATGAATCAACTTCAATTTTCAGCCATTGTTCCTTTGTATACTGAAAAATCAGGCTTTCTTGGGTTTTTTGGTATTGGCAATAAACAGTCTGGGGAAATAATCAATAATCAAGATATCAAGTTTTTAGAAATTTTTGGCAAAGAGGTTTCAATTGCCTTAGAAAATGCCAAAGCTTATAAAGAGATTAAACAATTTAGTAAGACTTTACAGATTAAAGTAGAAGAGGCTACGCAAAAACTTCAAGAAGCGAATGGTAAACTTAAAGAACTGGATAAACGTAAAGATGAGTTTTTAAATGTCTCTGCTCATGAAATGAGAGCGCCTCTAACAGCAGTAAAGGGATATCTTTCTATGCTTTCTGAAGATAAAGCTATGCAAAAGCATAAACAATTACAGGCTTTTCTTGATGGAGCCTTGGAAGGAGCAGAACGAGAAATAAGACTGGTTAATAACATGCTTAATTTAAGTAGAATTGAAGAAGGACGTTTGGTTTATCAAATGGGATTAGTTAAACTTTCGCAGGTGGCTCAATTTACTTATGATGAATTTAAAGCCGAAGCTGAAGCCAAGAGATTAACTTTTAGGTTGAATATTAATAAAGAAATCAAGGATAAAGTTTATGTAGATCAAGACAGAATTCATGAAATAACTACCAATTTAGTTTCTAATGCTATTAAATATACTGATGAGGGTAGCGTGATTATCAATGTTACTAATCCAGATAAAGATAATGTAGAATTTGAAGTAGTCGATACCGGTTTTGGTATGAATAAAGATGAACAGCAGAAATTGTTTACCAAATTTTATCGGGCGGAATCGAGTGCTGGCAAAAAAATGGGAACAGGTTTAGGTCTTTATATTACCCGTTTACTGATCGAAAAATTTGGAGGCAAAATTAGTTTTGAATCAGAAAGAGGTAAAGGTAGTACTTTTTCTTTTATTTTACCGCTTAGGAGAAAATAAATCCAAAAAAACTTGATTTTCTTTTTTAAATAGATTATAAAAAGGTAATTATAAAAAGTTATTTTACTTTATGGCTAAAAAAATTTTATTAGTTGAGGACGATTCTTTGCTTATCAACATGTATAAAACCAAATTTGAAAGTGAAGGTTTTATAGTTTTGACAGCTGGAGATGGAGAAGCTGGTCTACAGATTATCCAAAACCAGATTCCTGATTTTATTGTTCTAGACTATATGATGCCCAAAATGTCTGGTTTTGAATTTTTACAAACTATTAAACAAAATCAGAGTTTAAAACATATTCCTGTGATTATGCTTTCTAATATGAGTAATCCGACTGAAGCGCAAAAAGCTAAGCAATTAGGCGTTAATGAATTTTTAGTTAAAGCTAATTTTACTCCTTCACAAATTACTGAGAAAGTAAAACAATATTTGAAATAGCTAATTAGTTAATTAGATACTCATTTAATTAACTAAATATACAATTTGTAGTGTGAAATTAAGAGTCAAGTTATTAAAGGTATCATAGGCTAATTAGTCAATTATCTAAGTTTAATATCTTTTTAGCTTTAGTTGCTTCTTTAAAAATATTTATCTAAAATAGATTTAATGGTTTATACTAAAACTTATAAAGAATTAAAAGTGTGGACTAAATCTATGGATTTAGTTGAAAGCATTTATAAATGCACCTCAATTTTTCCAAATATAGAAAGCTTTGGATTAGTTTCCCAAATGAGAAGAGCTGTTATTTCTATTCCAAGTAATATAGCTGAAGGTTTTGGTAGAAAATCAAAAAAAAGAATTTAAAAAGTTTTTAGCTATTGCTTATGTTTCCGGTTTTGAATTGGAGACACAGATAGAAATATCTAAAAGATTAGGTTTTATCAAAAGTTCTGATCTTGTTATTTTAAACAATAATTTAATAGAATTTTAAAAATGCTTAATAGTTTTATGCATAAAATTTGAATTAAGCTAGTTAACTAGTAAACTAATTAGCTGAGTATCTATTTAAGATGAAACTTGATCCTGCCCAACTCAAGAAAATTTTAGTTGCTTCCGGTTTTATTAAAGAAGCAGATTTTGATCTAGCAGCTAAATCTGCCCAAGAGTTAAATACCAATATTTCTGATATTCTAATTTTCCGTGGACTTATTTCTGAACAGGCTTTGGGTCAAATTATTGCTGAAAGTTTGGATGTTCCTTTTGTCACTATTGGTCAGCAAATTATCCCTCTAGAAGTTTTATCTTTAGTGCCAGAAAAAATTGCTCGAGTTTATAAAATTATTCCTTTTGGAATAGACAAGCAAACTTTGAAACTTGCCATGATTGATCCAACTGATTTTGAGGCTTTGGAATTTGTCAGACGCCAGACTGGTATGCCTGTCCAGCCATATTATGCCACTGAAGCTGATGTCAAAAAAGCTCTTGGTCAATATAAAAAGAATATTAAAGCTGATTTTGAAGAAATTATTACTAAAAATATTAAATTGACTCAGGAACAAAAAACTCAGGATATTTTGAAAATTGCTGAAGATCTGCCGATCATTAAAATTCTTAATACTATTTTGGAATATGCGATTGCAGAAGGCACTTCTGATATTCATATTGAAAGGCAAGCAGAAGAAGTGATGGTCCGTTTTCGTGTTGATGGAGTTTTGCGAGATATTATCGTTTTACCACTTAAAGTCGATCAGGCATTGGTGGCTAGAGTTAAAATTCTTTCCAAACTTAAGATTGATGAACATCGTATTCCTCAAGATGGAAGATATAAATACAATATGTCAGGGGAAGTGGTGGCTTTTCGTGTTTCTATCATTCCTGGTTATTATGGGGAAAATGTAGTGATGAGACTTTTACCAGAAACAACTCGTCCTCAATCTCTGGAAGAATTAGGTTTTGCTGGCAGAAATTTAAAAATTATTAAAAGTGAAATTCATCGTCCTCATGGTATGATTTTGGTCACCGGACCGACAGGATCTGGTAAAACTACCACTTTATATTCTGTTCTCAACATGCTTAATAACGTAGATACTAAGTTATGTACGATTGAAGATCCAATCGAGTATGGTTTGAATAGATTGACTCAAATCCAGGTGAATAATAAATCAGGGCTTACTTTTGCGGCCGGCTTAAGAGCTTTACTAAGGCATGATCCAGATATTATTATGGTCGGAGAAATCAGAGATAGTGAAACAGCTGAAATTGCAGTGCATTCAGCTTTAACTGGTCATTTAGTTTTAACTACTTTACACACCAATACAGCTCCTGGAGCAATTCCTCGTCTTTTAGATATGGGAATAGAGGGTTATTTACTGGCTTCCACTGTTAACGTTATTATTGCCCAAAGACTGGTGCGAAAGATTTGTCAGAATTGTTTAATAGAAGTAACCCCTGACAAAAATACACTAGAATATTTCAAAAAAATTTTAGGTAAAGATATTTCCAAACAGAAATTTTATCAAGGTAAAGGTTGCGAAGAATGTGGTAAAACTGGCTATAAAGGCAGAATTGGCATTTATGAAATTTTCCAAGTAGGGGAAGCTATTAGAAAGTTGACTATTGCTAAGCCATCAGAAGATGATCTTAAAGCTCAGGCTGTGAAAGAAGGGATGACAACTATGATTGAAGATGGAGTAGATAAAGTAGCCTCTGGTTTAACCACTCTAACTGAAGTTTTAAGAGCAGTGAGAGAATAATAATTAGGGATTAGGTTTTAGAGAATAGGGATTAATAAATTTAAAATTAGCCATTATGTTATTTACTTATAAAGTCATTTTACCCAATGGAAAACTTTTTCAGCAAACTCTCAAGGCAAAAGACGAAGAGGAAGTAGCTACAGTTTTACGTTCTAAAAATTTACAAATTTTATCAATCCGTAAGATTAGACAGCAACAGAGTATTTTTGCTAAAGGTGTTTCCAATTTTGAAAAAGCCAATTTTTGCCGTTATTTTTCTGTCATGATCAAGTCTGGACTATCTTTATCAGAAGCTTTGGATATTATTAGTAGCGAAACAGAAAATAAGACTTTTAAAAGTATTCTTCAAGATCTGCAGTTTGAAATTCAACAAGGAGGTTCTATTTCGGATACTTTATCTAAATATCCTCAAGTTTTTGATGAAGTTTTTTTAGCCTTAGTTAAAGCTGGGGAACATTCTGGTTCTTTGGAAAAAACATTTTATTATCTTTCAGAGCAACTTTATGCTTCCCACCGTTTGACTAAAAAAATTCAAGGGGCAATGATGTATCCGGCTGTAATTTTAATTGCCATGCTAGGTATGGGTATAGGAATGATGCTGTTTGTACTGCCTAAACTGTCAGAAACATTTATGAAAATGAAGATTGAAATGCCACCAATGACTAAAGCTGTTTTTGCTTTTGGTACTTTTGTCGGGAAAAATGTGATGCCTGTTTCTTTCGTTTTATTATCAGTTATAGTAATCATTGTTTTCCTTTTTACTTTTTATCAGACAAGAAGAGCTATTGGTTCTTTTTTGGTAAATCTGCCAATTTTAAGTAAACTTTTTAGACAGATGGATTGGGCTCGTTTTGCTCGCACTCTAGCAACTCTTTTACAATCAGGCGTTCCAGTAATAGAGTCTTTGAATATTTCTGCTCAAGTTTTGACTCAAAATGATATGAAAAAAGTAGCTAGCAATTTTGAAAAAGAACTGGAAAAAGGGAAAACTATTGCTGAAGTATTGGGTAAAGGCAAAAAAGCTTTTCCGTCATTAATGATTCAGACTATTAAAACCGGAGAAAAAACTGGAACTTTGGATTCAATTTTGCTTGACGTAGCCTTATTTTACGAAAATGAACTGGAAGATATGTTAAAAGAATTAAGCAGCATGCTTGAACCGATTATTATGCTGGTTTTAGGTATAGCAGTAGGAGCAATGGTTCTAATTATTTTGGCTCCAGTCTACAGTATTTTAGGAGATTTGCAGGGTCCTGGTGGAGCGGCTGGCAGATAGATTCTTTAACCGGTTTTTGCTATAATGGTTTACGTTTATGAGTTTAATGATCAGTAATCTTTTTTATCCAATTGAACTTTTTTTCAAAGACCTTAATAAGTTTTTTCTAAGTCTTTTTACCTATCTTTATTATCGTCTTTTTGCCTCTTTTACTCGTTTTGAGAAAGCTAAAGGCTTAATGGTTAATGGCCTGACTGCTAAAAGAGGTAAATATGTGCGTCCTTTTTTGCATACTTCAATGATAGGTTTATTTTTAATAGGATTGGCTGTGACTCCTTTAATTTCTGATGCTATTTCTCAAGACTATAATCAAGTAAATGATGGTTTGGGAGGAGCAATTTTAGGGGAAAGTGTTATTGCTCAAGCCAATTCTATTAATACTCAGATTTCTGATAAGCCAGAATCTACAGTAAAAACTTATGTTGTTAAAGACGGAGCAACCTTATCCACTATTGCAGAAAAGTTTGGTGTTTCGGTTGATACTATCCGTTGGCAAAATAACTTGAAAAGTGTTGATGAAATTAAAGAGGCAGATAAATTGGAAATTCCTCCTGTGACGGGAATAGTGCATAAAGTTAAAAGAGGCGATACAATTTATTCGATTGCTAAAGATTATAGTGTTGATGCCCAAGCTATTGTTAACTGGCCTTATAATACTTATACAGATGATGAGAATTTTGGCTTGGCTGTGGGACAACTAATTATTATTCCTGATGGAATTAAACCTAAAGAACAACTTTGGGATCCAAATGCTTATCTCGCTCAGGGGAGAAATACTCCTAATGCTGGAGCAGTTTCTGCTTTGGGTAGTTTTGTCTGGCCAACTAGTGGAGTAATTACACAATATTTTCGTTGGTACCATCAAGGGCTTGATATTGCCAATAGAGATGCTCCAGATATTTTAGCTGCTGATTCTGGGACAGTAGTAGTGGCTGGCTGGCCTGATAATTGGGGATATGGTAATCGAGTGATAATTGATCACGGGAATGGCTTTGTCACTTTGTATGCCCATATGCAGGCAATTTATGTTTTTGCTGGCCAAACTGTCAATCGTGGCGATGCCTTAGGTCGCATGGGGAGTACAGGTAGATCTACAGGGACTCATCTTCATTTTGAAATTAGAGCCAATGGAGTCAATCAAGATCCATTGAGTTATCTCCAATAGTTTTAAAATAGAAACTAAAAAGTTTAAGATCTAGTTTAATTAAAAAATTTTACGATTTTCTCTCTTGCTTCTTGCTTCAGAATTCTATATTCTTAAAGTATATGTCCTTATCTAAATGGCAAAATTTGGTAATTGTTTTAGCTTTACTTGTTTTTTGTGAAGCTGTTTTTATTGTGAGCTTTTTGACCAAACAGGAAGAAAAGGCTCAGATTTTAACTCAAGATCAGCAAAAACAAGAACAAGCTAAAATGACTAAAATTAACAAGCAAGCAGAAAAAGATTTGCAACAATTAACGGTTCAATCAGAGAAGAAAATTGACATTGAGACTAAATTATATTTACAAAAAAATAGTGAGGGAGAAATTGATCTTTTCCTAAGTACAAGTCAAAAAGTAGCTACAGTAGAGGCTAAACTTAACTTTGATCCTAAAAAGATAACAATTACTGATAACTTAACTGATTTAGAAGGGATTCAATTAGCTTTAGGTCAAGCACCTGTTTATTTACAAAATCGAGTTGATGAGACTACTGGCGAAATTATTTTGACCGCAGAACTTAAGCAAATTTTAGTTAATCCTTTAAAACTAGCCACGATCAATTTTATAAGATTAAACGATGATAAAACCAAGATTGATTTTGATTTTAGACAGACTTCCCTGATGGGTAGCTTTGTTCTGGGGAGTGATTCTAACCAGAATCTTTTGACTAAGGCTGAAGGAATTAGTTTAGATTAAAATTTATGACAGCACAAAAACAAAAAATTATTTTAATTATTTCCACTTGCTTTTTGATTTTGTTATTTTTTCTTCTCAGCGCAAGTATTGTGGTTTTGATTAGACAAAGCCTACAAAAAGGAGCAGAAATTTTTGTGGCAGAATATCAAACTACCAAGCTAAAAGTTGATGCCTCAAGTAATGTTGGTTTCGTTGAACCGGTCTGGGCAGCTATTTCTCAAGGAGGAGAAGAGGCTGGCGGAATGCTTACTGGTACTGAGGAACTAATTGAACAAGTTAATCCTAAATATATTCGTTTAGATCATATTTTTGATGATGATTATTATGGTGTTTATAGTTCTGGCACTCTGGAATGGAGTAAACTTGATAAAGAGGTAGAAAGTATGATTGCAATGGGAGCTAAACCTTTTTTCTCGTTGAGTTATTTTCCTAAAGCTATTTCTTCGACTAAAATTGATGTCCCTTATGATTGGGGGAAATGGTCTTGGCTGGTTGAGCAAATCATTAAACATTATTCTGGAGAAAAAGGTATTGAAGATATTTATTATGAAGTTTGGAATGAACCAGATCTTGAGTCTTTTGGTTCCTGGAAATATTATGGAGATAAAAGTTATTTAACTTTATATGATTATTCGGCTAGAGGAGCTTTAAACGCTAGAAATGCAGGGGTGAAAAGTTTTAAAATTGGTGGTCCGGCTATTACCGCCTTATATGCCAACTGGGTGACTTCACTCACTAACTATTGCAACCAGAATGGTTTGCCTTTAGATTTTATCTCTTGGCACCGTTATGCTTATTCTCCAACTACCTTTATTCAAGATTTAGGTAATGCGCGGGCTTGGGCTGGAGGAAGAGAATTAGTTATTTCTGAATGGGGACCTGATCCTGGGAAAACGGCGATTTATTCCGGATATTATTCTGCAGCTCATGCGGTGGCTGTGGTTTCAAAAATGATTGAAAAACTTAATTTGGGATTTTTATTTGAGGTTAAAGATGGACCTTCTCAAGGAGATTATGGTTGGGGGCTTTTAACTCACAATAATGCAGGTCTTAAAGCTAAACCTCGTTATTATGCCTTATCTTTGATTAAGGATATGATAGGCAGTAGACTAGATGTTAGTGGAGAGGGGAGTAATATTTATGCTTGGGCAGTAGGAAACCAGGAAAATATTAAATTGATTTTAAGTAATTTTGCTGTTGCTGGAGCCAATGAAGAAGAATTTCCCATTGTTTTTACTAATTTAAAATCAGGTGAATATCGAATCCAATGGGAAAGTCTGCAAAGTGATGATGGAAATAAAGTAGTAAAAACTAATAGAAAAAATGAAATTGCTCAGAAAGCTATTTTGAAAGCCAATGACGTCATGAAAGTAAAGATTACCTTATTAAAACAAATAAAGAATAATAATAATGAAAGCGGTAGTGATAGTGGACTAGGTCGGATTGTTAATGATTAGAAAAGAAGAAGATTATAGAATCTTATTCTAATAATCTTTTTTTCCTATTTAAAAAACTGTTTAAATGTGTTTTACTAAAAAAATACAGTTAGTCTAGGTAAATTATTAATTATTATTTTCAGAGGTTATTTTGTTTTGCAAAATAATTCTAGTCAATATGAATACTCAAATCTTATCTAAGTTTTTGAGCAGTTTAGCCTTAATAATTGTAGCTTTGTATGTTTTTTTAATGCCTCTGTTTTTTTTACCAGTCATGTCAAGCAGTATTTTTGATTTTCCTAAGTGGATGCTGACAATGGGTGTAGCAATCATTCTTATTCTCTTAGTAATGGTGAAAACTATTACAGAAGGTAAACTTATTTTTCCAGCCAAAAAATACAGCTTGCCTTTGTTAGCTTTATTAATAATCACCATTTTATCAATGGTATTTGCGCAAAAATCACCACAGCTTAATCTTTGGGAAAATTTTCTTATTCAATTGATGGGTAAGGGTGGTTTAATTTTAGCTCTGACCTTGATTGTTTTTAATGCTTTGATTTTAATAGAAGATAAAGTCAAAATTATTATCAGTGCTTTAGTTGTCAGCAGTACAATTAATGCTTTAGTAGCTATTTTAGCTTATACACAAATTTTACCAAAACTTATTAATTGGTCTACTTTAGCTAGTAAAGGTTTTAATTTATGGGGAGGATCTTTAAGTTTATTAACTGCTTTAGTGGTGACTTTCAGTTTGAGTTTAACTTTAGCTTTAAAAGAAAAAGTCAGTCTTCATAAAATGCTTTTATTTGTTGCAGCTGCTTTGCAAGGGTTAGCTTTAATACTTTCTGCATCTTTGATTTTGCCAGGACAAGCTGCTTCTCCTAAAATTTTACCTTGGAATGCTGGCTGGTCTATAGCCATTGATCAACTCAAAAATGTTAAAACTGCTCTAATTGGAACGGGTCCAAATAATTTTGCTAATATTTTTAATCAATTTAGAGTGGCTTCTTTGAATACTGGTGATAATTGGTTTATTAAATACACTTCATCTTCTAATGAATGGTTTACCATTTTAACCACTTTAGGTTTATTAGGATTGCTTGTTTTTGTTTTTTTAAGTTTTAGATTTGTCCAAATTACGTTACAAAATAAAAAAGAAAGTAATATTGCTGCAACTTTACAGATAGTTTTTATAATTATGCTCATAAGTATGACAGTTTTGTCTTTCAATGTCAGCACTTTATTTTTATTTTTTACTTTGTTAATTTTGATTGGTCTTGATCAGAAAGAAGCAAATTGGTCAATTACTAACAATCAAATAGCTGGTTTTGTTTATGGTGCTGTTTTATTAGTTATCTTTGTTGGTTCCAGCTATCTTTTGACTAGAGCCTCGTTGGCTGAAATTTATTTTGGCCAGAGCCTTCTTTATGCTTCCCAAAATAAAGTGGCAGAAACATATAATGCTCAGATTAAAGCTATTCAAACTAATCAATATGTCTACAAGTACCATGTTACTTATAGTAATACCAATTTGGCTTTAGCTAATTCTTTAGCCTCTAAAAAAGATTTGACTGATAATGATAAAAAACAAATTACTCAGTTGGTATCTCAAGCAATCAGAGAAGCTAAAGGAGCTGTGGCTTTAGATTACTATAATACTAATGCCTGGGTTAATCTGGCTTCGGTTTATCGTCAGCTAATTAATTTTGCTGGCCAAGCTGATCAATGGGCGATTACCAGCTATATCAATGCGGTTAAACTTGATAAAACTAACCCTCAATTAAGAATCGATCTTGGTGGGCTTTTATATAGCTTAAAATATTACGAAGATGCTCTTGATCAATTTAAGCAGGCAATAAATCTCAAACCAGATTTTGCCAATGCTTATTATAATTTAGCTTATGTTTATATGCAGTTAAAGCAATATACTCAGGCATATGCCGCGATGCAAAACGTAGTAAGCTTGGTTGATGTTAATAGTGCTGATCATGAAAAAGCTTTAAATGAGCTTGCAGAAATTCAAAAGAATTTACCAACTCAAACACAACAGGCTACAAGCTCAGCAACTAAAAGAGAAAGTGAATTAGTGCCACCTCAACCAACACCAGAACCAAAAACTCAAGTTGATTTAAAGGGGCAAGAGGATTTAGAACCTCCTACACAAAGCCAATTGAAGGAAATTATTGAAGAAGATCAGAAAGCTAGTCAATCAGCAGAGACAAAAGAATAATTGACTATTTATTAGAGTATAAAAGCCCCGCCTTCGGCGGGGCTTTTTGTATTAAATCTAAATTAGTTAGTAAAAATTTATTATTTATTTACAAAAAATTTTATTAAAACATTACTTAAAACCCACTAGGGCGTAAACCCGGGGATTTTTTTACTAGACTCATAGTTTTATTACTTTCCTTAATCATTTTTTTCGCTTTTAAATTTTCAGCTTGAAAACTAATCCAGGTATTATTACTTTCGAATTTACCTTGAGGGATGTTTTTGGTAACAGGTGGTTTAAAAATTTTAAAACATAAAAATCCAAACCTAGTAATAATAAGAGTTATTAAAATACCAGAGGCTATAATGGTAGTTTAGTTAAGTTTTATTTTCATTCTAAATTTAATTTATAATCCACCAGTTAAATTGGATATTTTCTAAATTAACACTACTAATAGAAACTGTAAAGCTTTCACCTGCTTTTTTAGCAGTGACAGCTAGAGGAATATCGGTAGCTGTAGTAGCTGTGACGAAAATTAATGAACCTTCGGTGACAGCTGGAGTTTGAATATCAACTGATGTTTCACCAGCTATGATTGTACCAACACCAATAGAGCTAGTAATATTATTTAACTCATCTTCTTCTGTATTAAGATTAATTTTATTAGTAGTGACATCAGTAAATTCAGCTTTACCGGTAGAATCAATAGAAGCCACCTCTTTGTCGACATTTTGAATACTAAATTTAGAGGCAAGGCTAGTAGAATTAGTAGTTGTTTTATTTTTTAATATAAGACTTATATCCTCACCATTTTGATTTTGAATCAGGCTTGCAAAAAGTGAGCCTGAGATCGTAGCAGTTTGAGCTTCCAGAGAGTTAGTTGTGAGTTGGTTAGTTTGAATTTTGTGAGCAAATAAGTTACCAGAAAGATAAAGATCACCATCAAC
>JAAZND010000036.1 GCA_012798485.1 Candidatus Beckwithbacteria bacterium
CCAAAGCCAGAGAGTTGGTCGTTCAGTCTCAAAAAGCATCCACTTCTTATCTGCAAAGGCGTTTAAGTCTGGGCTATGCTCGGGCTGCCAGGCTAATGGATCTTTTAGAAATTGAAGGCATTATTGGACCTACCGATGGGGCCAGTCCGAGGAAAGTATTGAAAAAGAGCTTATGAAAAACATTGAGGAAAGCTTAAAACCAGCTGAGTTTTTAGAACACTTTGGACATATACAAAAAATAACACGCGCTGAAATGAGGCTCGCTTAAGAGGAGAGTTGTATCGCAAATTAAATCCAATAAATTTATTTGTTCTGCCCAAGGGCTTATTGGAGCGTTATAAAGTGGCAAAAAAAATTGAATTGGTAGCAGACCATATTTTATCTTTTTATTCCTATCAGCTAATTCTTAAGTATTTTTATGGCTAGCACCGAGTTTTTTTCAATTATAAAGGCAGTCTTCGAAGAATCCAATGAACTAACTACATATTGAGAATTTGACGCCAAAATTAAATTGCCAATTAGTGATAGATTATCGTCTTTTATCTTAAGCTCATTTAAATCAGCTAGAGGTGAGCTTCTCTCAATAATCAACTCTATTTTGATTGGCTCACCCCCACCTAATCCATAAGGAATTTTAGGATAGATTGTTTGAGCAAAAAGATTTACTTGAACGAATAGAGATATGGACAGGAGAAATATTAGAATTAATTGCATCATAAATCCATAATATTCTTTTTTTGCTTTCGATTCGCTGACATCTTTTTTTGTTAAATAAGACAGAATACTTACTAGGAACACGAATAGAAACGAAGTGCTAATATATAAAATATTATGCCAAATAAATCTATAAAATTCAAAAAATCGCAATGGAGTATAATTACTATCAGTACGGAAGACACCTATAAACAACTCATAAATTAAATATGCAGCAACAAATGTAACCATCAAGGCTACTAATGCAGAACCCAATAAAACAGCAATAACTTTAAATCTATCCTGTTTTGTAGGGGGATTTTTATGAATTAAATCAAAGACTACTTTACCATAGTAAATGCAAAAATTGAGCAGAATGAAAATTAATACTAATGGGAATAGAAATAAGAATCCAGAAACCAAATAGTTAATCTTTAATAATTCATTATGGAAAACACCATATCGAGACATGTGAAAGAATTCTACTAAAAATCCTGCCAGATAAACTAGAGCGGCTCCAGATAAGCCCAGTTTAGTTAATTTTTCAATTCCATCAAGCATTGAGTTTTTCATACGTTACCTTTTCAACAATAAGGGTCAATGTGCTGAATTTTTTTAATTGTTTATTGTACAAAGTTATGAACACCTATCAAGTATCATCGGATTAATATAGTAGATTATTTTTGTTTTCAAAACTTTGATTCTAAATTAAAATAAAAAACCCGTTGGAAGTTATGTTATTAAGTTACATTTTTATCGCCGTTCATATTGCAATGAGATAAAAAACAGTGTAAATGAAAAAGGCACGTCTTTGATAGATTGTGCCTTTTTGTTTGGAGGGGGTTACCTAGGTGACCCCTGACGTTCAAGTTAACATAATCTTAATTATGCACAAAAAACAAGACAACCTCATCGCGCTCTTTTTATTCCTGTTAAGCAGTTTTTGTTAATTGGGCATGTTTCGCATTTGGTTTTTGCTTTACATTTACTCCGTCCCAAGTGCCAGAAAATTCTATCAAGATCAACTGGAGTAAATTGGTTATTACATAAAGCCGCCAAATGCAGAAAAAGGCGGTGTAGAAAAAGACAATTATCCGGATCAGACGGGTTTGTACCAAATTCGATTGTCTTATCCTCGGTGATGTCCCAACCATAGGCCAAGAGGCCAATTCTCGCGACTACGCGCGTGACATGCAAGTCAAAAGCAGCGTAGTTAGGATTAAAGTTAGAAAGGGCCAGGTCGCGAACTTTAAACCCGATATTCTTGATTTTAAGTAGCGCATCATCGATAAAATTGTTGTCTTTATTAGCTTCGGCTTGATTAAAATAGCCAGACCAATTCCAGGCCAGAGTGTCGCCGAAATAGTTAACAACGGCGCTAATTACAGCCGCGCCTTTTGTTGATCCCCATCGATAGCGAGACAGCATTAATACTTTTTGATAATTCTCGTCGGTTAAGTCGCTTTTTTGGTGGATTATTTGACAAAATGCTTGGTAAAAGCGCTCACCGGCTTCACCTAAAATACCCCTGACCATTAGATCTCGGATAAATATTGAAAGTATTTTAATATCATTTTCTTCTGATTGCTGATTTAATAATGCTAAGTTATTTTTAGTCTGATTTCTTTGCTCCGCAAGCCATTCTTTGATTGTTTTTGTGTGGCCATCAAAAGAAGACCTTATATCAAGCAATAATTCAATGGTTTGTGGTAAATCTGGGATTGTGATTTTCATATTATAAACTTAGACGCTTTCTGCTTTACTAAGGCGATTCCAAACAAGCCTGCATACAGCGCGATATACGTCTTTTCGTTCCTCCACCCCAAGCCCCAGCATGTCAAAAACTATTTTGTCTAGTGCGGCACGATCTGGAAGCGGTTTGGGCTCTTGTGCCTCTATTGGTGTTGCCAATTTCGGATTAATTCCACATTCTACAAAAATTGATTTGTTTTCTCTTGTTAATAATGATTCAAAAGCAGCTTTGTTTATAACATTGGCATCAAGGGGTATGCACAATGACGAATTGACTTCATACACCATAAGGCTCCTTGCTCCTAGGCCGAGACCGGAGCGGGTCATTGTTTCTGAAAGAAGAGAATAAATCGTACTATTTAAAAAAAACCGAACTTGTTCATTATAAGTACCATAGTAAAGTCTGCAATCGGCCAACACTTGCTTCTCAGTAAGGTACACAGCCAAGCGATCATTTACTTCTTTAGTCCAAAATGTATTGCCATAGCCCACAGAAAGCGACCACCAGTATTTTCTTCCTGATACACTCGGAACATCTTTCCAAAAGACACCGTCTTTTGTTTTTTGTTTCTCTCCCCACTCAATATATTTCAGCGCATTAGTTCCCTTGAGGTCTTTCTTGCTTTTATTACACACAAAAACCTTGTATTTCAAGTTGTCAGGATTGACTAAAATACTTTTACACTCACGAGGACTTTTAATGACCGGCCGCAGAAACGCTTCTTCTATTTTCCATTCTTTGGCTTGGGCGTCCAGAAGGTAGAAAAACTCATTAATGCCTGTTGTAAAACCACGACTAACTTCTGCAATATCTACAAGTCGTTTATATTTATTTTTTCCTTTTTCTAAAACTGTAAAAAAAATGTTTGGTGCCCGAAGATACTTGCCCCCCCATTTGTCACCAACATATTTTCCTCCGAGGTTTTTTTGGTCTTCGTTAGTGAATTCTGTGCCCGATTCTCTTAGATCGTTGGTTGCAATAGGATAAACGCGAAACACATCATTGCTAGTCACATTTTGCGCATTTTCAATCGATCGTAAATTTTCTGTAAAGACAGATTCTTCAAAAGGCTTTTTGAACGCCACAAATTTTATTAAACCATTATCGTCAATCTTCTTTTGGGGTGCGTGAATTATTGAAATAATTGTATTAACATCGGCAGCGCCAAAACTTCTCTTGGCATGGTTATCAATAATAAGCTCTATTTGACAACGCTTTAATAAAAAGTCTTGAAGCCATACACCATAAGCCACATCTAACCAAGAGTTTGAACAGATAAATGTGTGAATGCCCGAGGGATTGAGTAATCGTAATCCGCGAATATAAAAATAAGTATAGAGATCTGATTGAGCGTTAATTTTTAATTTCGGAGGAAAATCATTTGGGAAATCTATCTTGACCATTTCCTGGAGATAGTTTTTGTATTCTTTTTTGTCTTTTACTCTTCCGGTTGGGTCGGCAATATCTTCCTGACGAACATATGGTGGATTGCCAATGATTATATCAAAGCCATCTTTTTCTCCAAAAACATCAGCAAATTCTATGCTCCAAACCAGAGGTTTGTCTTTATGAAGTGCATTTTTTTGCTCTTCAAGATCAGACATTTCCCTTTCAAGGATTGCAATTTTGTCCTTGTTAAGTTCTAACTCGACCTGAGCCCCACCATCTCTTTCTCCAAACAGTGATAAAGTTTTTGCGGGTTTTATATTTTTAAGGTTTCTTAATTCAATAATTTTATCAGAAATCTCTGTGTCAAGAATTTCTTTATAAATTGCCAATTCTCTTTGCCGCAATTCCCAGTCATTAAGATCGCTTTTGTTGTCAAAATATTGAAGTTTAAGGCTTTTAAGCTTTGTAATTTTATCTTTCAGGGCCTTACTTAACCCCATATTATGCCCGGAAACAGGAAATGCTTTAGAGCCTACACGCTGAACCAGGGAATCTCCTTGTCTTACCTTAAAATCCAAGCTGGGTAAAATTGGCTCCAGCGAATTTTTCAATTCATCTGGGGCATCTACAAAGAGAGATAGCCAAAGGCGCAGCTGGCAAATCCAAACAGCCCATTCTTTTACTTCTACTCCATATAAGGAATCCTTGATGATCTGCTTTTTTCTTTCAAATAAGTCTTTTCCATTGAGGCCATATCTATGCTTTAAAGATTGTTCAACATCATCTAAAACTTGCATCATTCCAACTAGAAAAGCGCCTGATCCAACAGCAAGATCGCATATGGCCAAATTCTCCAGCTTTGTCAAAATTTCTTGGGCCTCTTTGCGAGAAAAGCTCCCCACCTTTTGATCGTCTTCCTGGGCGCTTTCTTTAAAAAATAGCTCATAGAGGTTTTCCGTTCGAATTGGATTTTCTAGATTTTTCTGAAGCCATTTAACCAGGCTTAGCCGGCACATCAAATCTACTTCAGTTCTCGGAGTATAAACCGCGCCATCGGCCTTATTAACTAATCGTTCAAAGATAATACCTAAAAATTCGGGGTTAAGCTGTAAATCTTCGTCCTCAAGAGAATTTTCTTCTATTGTGAAACTATGTGCAAACAAAAAGTCGAAAAACTCTTTAATTTCTTTGTCGGGGATAATCCAATCATTATCATCATAGCCCCTTTTTATCTTAAATAGTCCACCATTAAGATAGGGTGCCATTTGTAAATTAAGTTCCGTCTCCTTAGAAAAGTCATTGTTTCCATAAGAGACTTTCCTGCCTTGCGGAGAATTAAGGGCCTCAAAAAAAAGTGGCGTAAGCCAGCGCGCATAAAAGCGGTTTTTTCCAAAAGACTGTTTCTGATACTCACCCCAAAAGTGTTGGATAAATCTCTCGTTATCCCCAAGCCACCGCCTCTTTTGAATAAAGCCAATAAATATCGTCCGAATGCAGAAAAGTAAAATAAAATCACGCACCATTTCCGGATTGCTGATTTTATTTATTTTTTGAGTTTCTTTTACGGTTTTATCATAAATTTTAAAGAACTCATTATAAAAAAGATCTGTAACGGCAGTAATGGAGAACGCAGCTTTGATATTATCAAGGCGGTCAAAATCGCCGCCACCAATTTGCTTTAGGAAGGTTTTGTTGGTAAATTCTCGACTAACAAAATAAGTAAACCTACGAAAGTTATTCCATTGTCTTTGTGTCCCCGTTGATTCCGGATAAACAAGAGAAAAGCGAAAATTTCCACCTTGGTCGCTAAATATAAAAATGCCAGCAGCGTGAATCTGATTTTTAGTGGACTTTAAAATACTTTTGGCTTTTTCATATTGAGCCCTCTTCCCTGCTCGTTCAGAGAGTTCGCCCTTGACTACAAAGGAGCAAACCAAAAGGCTCTCTGTATCCGAGAATTTTATTTCTCCTAATTTTATACCAGCTTTAAAATAGTCGTCGTTATATTGGCTATAGTTTTCTTTTTGTTTCACAAATTTCCGGCTTTTTTCGCGGAAAAAACGGCATAATTGATCAGTTGAAAAGTCATTAATTAAGCCGTCTAAAATTTGTTGGGTTTCATTCATATTTTTTATTCTCGATTGCGATTATAATTTCCTTTTTATAATCCTGTTGACGCTTTTTTTCTCTGGTTAAATAGTCAGCGCCCAGTTCTTTTCTTAATTCTTCTATGTCTTTTAGAGAACCTTCTTTAAAGTTGGCGATTCGACGCAGGGTATAGTCAGGCAAGGTCCCATAACCCAAAATATCCTCTTTAAGCATGCGCAAAAAGTCTTTATATGGCATTAAAGCTTCATTAGTGCTGTTGATGAGAAAATCAAGATTATTTAAAGACTTCATTTCTAAGCTGACCTCGCTGGTTTGGCCCGTTCGAAATTCTTTGAATGACTGCACTGCCTGATATGTGCGCCAAAAGCGGGATGTATTCCATTCAAGTGCTTTTTCATTAAAAGAGCAGGAAATTTTATCAAACACTTCGTTAAGCGTGGTCAAATATGGATCCGTTTCTTCTGTTTCCGTTTGAGCCTCAGCTACATATAAACGGCCCTTTTTAAAAAATACTAATAGTGAGCTTTCGGTATGGCCCTTAGCCACCTTAATGCGTGGCGGATAATTATTAAGATTTTTAACTAATTCCGGGTGTTTTTTCTCTATTGTCAGGTAAGCCTTAAGCGCCTTTGTATAAAAACTCTCCTCTTCCTGCTCTTCTGGGTTCTGTTGAACACGATTATATAGCCCGGCCGGCGTCGGCTCTTCATCTATGTCAAATATTTTGGAATCTTCTCCTAATGCACTATGAATAAGGAACATCTTATTGGCTGCAATTTCTCGGGACTTCAGCTTGTCAGCGCCCTTTTCGGTTGGGAAAAAATTAACAATATAAAGTTCATTGAACACTTTCTTGCTAATGCGGTTTATGCGGCCCAATCTCTGAATCACCCGCACGGGATTCCACGGGATATCATAGTTAATAACCATGCCCGCCCGATTTAAGTTAAAGCCTTCAGAGATTTTATCGGAGGAAAGTAATAATTGGTAATTGTCTTCTTGGTCTTGGTAAGAGGCATCAAAATTTTTATTTATTTGAACGATTTTAGAAGCGGGCAAATCTCCGGCGACTACTAGCATTTCATCTCTATAGTGCTGCGATAAGATCTTTTCTAAATAATGGGCGGTGTCTACATATTCAGTAAAGATTATTATCTTCCTTTTGGGCTCTCCGTTTTTAGGCTTATGCGCGAATTCCTCTTTAAGGTGCTCAATTAGACAGGAGGACTTGGGGTCATTGTGGATTAAATCTAGCCATGAAAGTTCATCTAAAATCTCATTAAATAACCGTAAGTCTGATTGAATATCAGCTAAAAATTGATCTTTATATTTAAAATCTTTGATTTTGTATCGCTTGTGGTTTTTGGGGTATTCGCCCCTATTTATTTTTTCCTCGTACTCTAAAAGATATTTTTCTATATCGTCGGCGTCTAGGGCGTAGATTTTTTCTTGTAATGCGCGATCAAGAATATACTCACCGGTTTTATTAATAAACTTCTGACAGTTTTCGGTGATCCTTTTAAAATTCTTAATACTCTGTTCAAAGGCACCAAAGGAGCTTTCAAAGCGCTTTACTAGCAATCTCCTCATAAAATCAAACAAGTTGCGCTGCTGCTGGAATTGACGGTTTTCATCTTCCGATAAATCCTCGCTAACCCCTTTTTCATATTCAAACGGTCGATAAATTGCACCCCGAAAGTGGCCCCCTTCGTCTGAATTGCCAAAATACGAATCGATTATTTTTGTATAAAAAGCCGACTGGTCCTTGCTTAACTCAAAAAACCACTCAATGGGATCGGCCACTTTGGCCAATTCTTTTACTTCGTTCTTATATAGTGGATTGTTGACAAGATCGAGGCGATTGCGTCGAATAGTCACCGGCTCAATCACATTCCTAATTTGCTTGGCCAGATAACTAGCTCGGCCGGCGACCCTACTAAGATCTATCTTTTCCTCCTCAAAGAGGGCCATATAATATGAACGTGCTTTCGTCTTCTTGGTGTTGTCCGTTGAATTCCAATATTTCTTAATATAGCCAAGCCGATCAAAAATACCCTTAAAGCCCTTAAATTGATCAACCAAGTTGTTTTCTAAGGTAATAGATGATTTTTTAGGAGTAATAAAAAGCTTGAGAAGAGACAGGATATCAGCCGGCCGATTATTGAATGGAGTCGCAGTTAGCAAAATAACTTGCTTTCCCCGGCAGATATTTTTAAGTAATTCATAATCCTTGGTATCTTGATTTCTGAATCGGTGTGCTTCATCGACGATAACAACCTCAATGTCTTTGGCTTTATTAACAAATTCAAGAGTACTCTCCAAATCGCCAAGCGATCGAACTTCCCAATCATATAGCTTAAACTCTTCGACGTATCTTTTCCAGCCGGAGTTCTTGTTTTTATCGCCAATAATACCAGGAGGACAAATAACAACCCCTCTTTTTTTAAGCTGCTTGGCAATGGAACAGGCGACGATGGTTTTGCCCAGGCCGACAACATCTGCAACAATTACCCCGTTATTGTTTTCTATAACAGCCAAAGCCTGCTTAACAGCATCAAGTTGATATTTGTAGGGTATATAATTATTTTCTTCAAATGTCTTTATTAGCGATTCTCCAAGATCCTTTTGCTCAAAAGAATCTAAATATGTTTTTAAAACCAAGCAAAAAGCCTCAAAAGGCGTAACGTCTTTTATAAGAGTTTCTTTTTCAACGATCTCTATGAGTTTCTTTTTAATGTCGGCATATTCGGTAATTTTAACGGCATCTTCCCAAAGATCATTAAAATATTGTTCTGCATCTTCATACCCATAATCACCGATTTCTACATTAAATTCATTTTGTGTTGAAAGCCCCGCCCGGGTTAAGTTGCTGCTACCGGTAATAAAAAGGTTCTTTCTGGCAACCTGGTCTTGCTCCAATTTAAAAAGGTATAACTTGGCGTGATTGGGCTCAAAGGTTTTGCGTATAATTAGTCGGTCTTTTTGGATAAGATCAATAAAATACCTTACCTGGTCATAAAATTCTTGGGTGTCAAAATTCTCATTATTCAATGATCTTTTTATTGACTCAAAAAGCTTGTATGTCTTTTCTTCATCAGAAAGCTGATCGTTCTCGGCAAATTCAATAAGGCCAAAATTAGAACGATCTACACTCAACCCAACCAAAACTTTTATTGTAACGTCGTGGTTAGATTTAAGCCCTTCATATAGCTCTCTAATACCAGAAAAATAAAAAAAGCCAACCAAAAACTTTAACTCGTCGCTTTTTTTAATTAATTCTATTAACCTTTTTTTTAAATCGCGCGTATCGTCGTTTGTTATAAAGTTTGACATAGTTGTTTTCGTCTTATATTTAGCAGAATTAAAAAGGAGTTATCTGTTCTTATTTATTCTCATTTTTTCCAGGTTTTCTTTGGTTCTTTTTAGCGTGGGGTGCGTGTAGATCCCCACGCTACTCAAATTAGCATGACCAGTAATTGCCTGCAACCCAACTAAATCGTTTTGATTAGCCTCGTTATAAGCAGAGGCAA
>JAAZND010000037.1 GCA_012798485.1 Candidatus Beckwithbacteria bacterium
ACAAGTAGAAAGTTAAGACAGATGTATCCGGATTTAGAAGAAAGTATATGGTCAGATGGCTTTTGGTCAGCGGGATACTTTGTAGGGACAGTAGGACAGAGAGAATTAAGAGAAGTTATTAAATACGTTAAAAATCAGAATAAAGATTAAGACTTAGACACCGAGGACTTTTAGTCCGCGGAGCGGTCATCTTATAAAAAAATGAAAAATCAATGAATATTTACTAAGTATTTCTTCATAAGATATTTGGTTTTTTTCTAAGCTTAGGACTTTAAAAAGCTTTGATTTTAGTGTAAAATAATAAACTCAATTCAAGTTTTTTTAGAAAAAAAATAACTGTTTTTTTCGAGTAAAGCAAAAGATAAAATTTGTTTTTATTTTCTTCACTTGGAAATTATTTATTTATGTCAGATTTTATCAAAGTTAGAGGCGCCAAAGAACATAATCTCAAAAACGTTAGTATTGATATTCCCAAAAACAAGCTGGTGGTTTTAACCGGGCTTTCTGGTTCTGGTAAATCTTCTTTTGCTTTTGACACGCTTTATGCCGAAGGTCAGCGAAGATATGTAGAATCACTTTCATCTTATGCTCGTCAGTTTTTGGGAATTATGAAAAAACCTGATGTCGAAAGTGTCGAAGGTTTGTCGCCTGCAATTTCGATTGATCAGAAAACTACTTCTTCCAATCCTCGCTCCACAGTAGGAACTATTACTGAAATTTATGATTATCTAAGACTTTTATTTGCCCGCGTAGGTCATCCTCATTGTCCTAAATGCGGAGTGGAAATTGCCCAGCAGTCAGTTGACCAGATTTATGATCATGTTTTAAAACTTTGTGCGCCTAAATTAAATGATCCGGTAATTAAAAAACAGGGATTAAGGCTTTATGTTTTAGCGCCAGTAATAAGAGGAAGAAAAGGTGAATACAGTAAACTTTTGGATTCTTTAAAACAAAAAGGTTATCAAAGAGTAAGAATCGACAATTTCGTCTTTGAACTGGATGAGAATATTCAACTGATCAAAACCAACAAACATAGTATTGATGTTATTATCGATCGTTTGATTATTACCAAAGATGATGTGGAAGATGATAAAAATATTCGCACAAGACTTATAGAATCATTGGAAACAGCTCTTAAATTGGCTGATGGTTTAGCTTTGGTCAGCTTTATCGGCGATGAAGGTTTTGATTTTCCGGTCAAACCTAAAATTTTTGAAGATCATTTATTCTCCGAGCGTTTTGCTTGCCCCAAATGTAATTTGACTTTACCTGAGCTTGAGCCACGATTGTTTTCTTTCAACACTCCTTACGGAGCTTGTCCCAATTGTAATGGCTTAGGCGAACTTAAAAAAATTGATCTTGATCTAGTTTTGAATCCCAAACTGACGATTGCCGAAGGCGGAATTTTACCTTTCAACCGTATGCTTGAGACTGGAACTGGTTATTTTTTCAATCTTATGTCTCAAGTAGCTGAGGCTCATCATTTTTCTTTAAAAACTCCAATCAAAAATATGAAAAAAGAAGATTTGGATTTGATTCTTTATGGTACAGAAAATGAAACTTATAAAGTCGAAGGCGGACATGGCAATATTTATAATTCGACTTTTGAAGGTGTGATCAATAATTTGGAAAGAAGATACAAAGAAACCAAATCCGATTTTATGAGAGGCGAAATTGAACGCTTTATGCGTAAAGAAGTTTGTGAGGTTTGCCATGGAGCTAGACTCAAAGATGAGGCTTTGGCAGTGGTTATTGACCAGAAAAATATTTTTGAAGTTTCTTCTTTATCTACCAGCAATCTTTATAACTGGATTGAAACGCTTAGGTCTCCAGTTTTATCAGCCAAAGAAATTATTATTGCCTCTTCGATTTTAAAAGAGCTCAAAGCCCGTTTGGGGTTTTTATTATCTGTGGGACTTAATTATCTTACTCTTTCTCGCAGCGCTGGAACTCTGGCTGGAGGAGAAAGTCAAAGAATTAGATTGGCTTCACAAATTGGCTCTGGTCTTTCTGGAGTGTTGTATGTTTTGGACGAGCCATCAATTGGTTTGCATCAACGTGATAATCATCGTTTGATAGATACACTTAAACACTTGCGTGAACTTGGTAATACCGTAGTGGTGGTTGAACATGATATGGAAACCATGCAGGAGGCTGATTTCATGGTAGATTTTGGATTGCTGGCTGGAGATGCAGGTGGTGAAATTGTGGCTTTCGGGACACAACAGGATATTATTAACAATAAAAGATCTTTGACTGGCAAATATCTTTCTGGTCAGAAAAAAATTTATATTGCGCCTTCTCGAGATGACATTGATG
>JAAZND010000038.1 GCA_012798485.1 Candidatus Beckwithbacteria bacterium
CATTTTAAAGGTGATTTTGGAGCAGCCATTATGGCAGGAGCTTCAGCAACCGGTTTTGCAATTTCTGATAAAGATGGAAAGATTGTTGCTATATTTACAGCTTGTAAACCTTCTTTAGTTTTACAAGAAGATCTTTTAAATAATAATGTTTCAGATCTTATTGCTAGTTTTGGTCAAAAACCAGGAGAAATAAAATCAGATAGAGTTTTGAAAAAACTTAATACGCTTTTAATTCATTATGATGAAATTCAAAAAGCTTTTATATCTGCTGGAGTAAATTTTCCTAAGAAAGAAGATATTTATATAGAACCCTTACTGACAGCTTTATTAAGAAGTGCTTTAGATTTACCTTTAGGTTGTGGTTTAGGTATTTCTCCTGATGATTTACGAGGTATTACTGGAGGATTGGAAGATAAAGATTTAGCTAAAGATATCTTATTAGCTTTTGATTTAAGAGAAGATCAATTCTTTATTCAAAGTGATAGAGTTTTAAAAATAGGTGAAATTTTGACAGGCACTTATGGAGATTTTCAGGTAAATGAAAGAATCATTGATCAGTTAAAAAAACAACGAGTAATTAATCCAGGAAAAGAAATATTAGTTGAGCTTGATAGTGTGATGAAAGTAATTTTTGATTTGATTTATGATCAAAAAGATAGCATTGTAGCAACTACAGATACATTAAAAGAGAAAGATCCATTGGCAAGACTTAAACCATTAAAAGAAAATCTTTATTCTACTGGGACAGGAGCACGAGTAAATCCTGAAATTTTATTTAAACTATGGGCTAGTGAATTAGTTACTACTGCAGATAAACAGAAGTATAAAGAAATTGATAATTTAGTAGATTTGGAGTCTTTAAAAAATAATCAGAATCCTTACTTTTATTTACCTAATGCTGGGGGGAGCAATGGTACTCCTGGAATTATTTTAAAAAGAGATTTAGATGGAAATTTAAGAAAGATTTCTTTACAAGAGATTATTACAAATTCGAATAATGAGTTTTCTAAAGAGGAAAAAAAGAAAATTACAGCAGCTGTTTTTGCTGGGTTAGGATGTGAACTTAGAAAAGTTTTTGGAGAGAATTTACAAGGTTTAGTACTTTATGGTGGTTTAATCCAAAAAGATCAACCAAATAAATTATTAGCCCTAGTTGGTTGTTTACCTTCCGGAGTGGTAGTAGATACATTGGAATTACCTAATCCTGGAGTTGGTGGAGCAATTTTGACTTTGCAGGAAGAATTTAAAAGAGTTAACTTTAAACATTTAATTAAAAGAGAAAATGTTTCTTCTGTTGGTTGCTTTAATGATTATTATGAAGCATGGGAAAAAGTTTACGATGTAATAATATCTAGATAAAAGCCTGATTTTTTCTTTTTATCCTCTGTTATAATAAATCAATGAAAAAAAAGTTAATCATTTTTGATTTTGACGGCACCATTGCTGATACCCTGACAGTGGTTAAAGATATTATTTTGGATCTAAAGACTGAGTATCATTTAGAAAAATTGACCGAAAAAGATATTGAGCAGTTTCGTAATCAAGAAATTTGGCAGATTGCCCAAAAATTAAATATTCCCATTATTAAAGTTCCTTTTTTTATTTTTAAAATTCAAAAACTTTTATCCCGCAAAATAGATCAAATTAAACCTTTCCCTCACATTCCTCATTTACTGCAAGATTTAGCTAGGCAAAAATATGAACTAGGAATTATCAGTAATAATAACCAGAGAAATATTAAGAAATTTTTACAAAAAGAACACATTGATTTTTTTCATTTTATAGAGGAGAGTAATTTTTTCTTGGGTAAAGCTAAAGTACTTGAAAAAATTCTGCAAGAGAAAAATTTACAGAAAGGTGAGATTATTTACATAGGGGATGAAACTCGTGATATCAAAGCTTGTCAAAGTATTGGTGTGCAAATTATTGCAGTTGCCTGGGGATACCAAAAAAAAGCAATTTTAACTCAGCATAGACCCAATTATCTTGCTAGTAATGCCAAAGAAATTAAAGAAATTATTAATCAAATTTCTGCCTAAAAAGGAGTTGTATGTCAAACCTTGTGTCTACTAATCCTGGTAAAAATTATCAAAAAATTGGCCAGGTAAAAATTTCTACTTCTGCCGAAATTAAGAAGAAAGTTTTCGAAGCGCACAAAGCCAAACTTTTATGGAAAGAACTGTGCATTAAAAAAAGAATTGAGTTAATAAAAGAGGTTTATCAGCTATTTTTACAAAAGAAAGCAGAAATTACCAATTTGACTATAGCTGAGATTGGTAAGCCTCAAGCTCAAGCTCAAGCTGATTGGACTTGGGATACTGGCTATTTTAAAGAATATTTACAAAACGCAGCTTCAGCTTTACAAGATGAGACTACCTATCAACAAGGACAAGAGGTAAATAAAATTGTGTATGAACCTTTTGGAGTGGCAGCTGTCATTGTCCCTTGGAATTATCCTTTTTCTAATTTTGTCTGGGGAACGATTCCTAATTTGCTGGTTGGTAATACTGTGGTTTTTAAACACTCCGAAGAATGTCCTTTAATTGGCAAGGTAATAGATGAAGTAATGACTAAAAGCCATTTACCTAAAGGAGTATTTTCTCAAGTTTACGGTGATGGTAAAGTGGGTGAAGCTTTAGCTAGAGAAAATATTGATCTTATTTGGTTTATTGGTAGTAGTAAAGTTGGTAAACATCTTTATGAAATTGCGGGTCAGAAATTTATCAAAGCCATTATGGAACTGGGTGGCTCTAATCCTTGTTTGGTATTTGAAGATGTCAAAGCAGCAGATATTATTGAAAATATTTATACAGCTCGATTTAATAATTGTGGCCAAGTGTGTGATGCCTTAAAAAGGCTTATTGTGCATGAGTCAAAATTTGATGAAGTTGTGAAACTTTTAAAACAAAGAATTGAAAAAGCTCAATTTGGTGATCCAACTGATGTCAAGACTGAAATCGGGCCTTTGGTAGCTAAAAGGCAATTAGAGCTTTTGGATGCTCAAGTTCAGGATGCAGTCAAAAAAGGCGCTAAAATTATTACCGGTGGCAAAATTTCTCAAGAGTTTAAGGGTGCTTATTTTGAGCCAACTTTGCTTGTTAATATTAAACCAGATATGCGAGTCTGGCATGAGGAAGTGTTTGGACCGGTTTTACCAGTAGTCAAATTTAAAACCGAAGCCGAAGCTATAAATCTAGCTAATGATACTGTTTATGGGCTTGGTGCTAAAATTTACTGCCAAGATCAAAAGAAAGCTTTAAAAATTGCTGCCAAAATTGATGCCGGCTGTATCGATGTCAATCAAGGTGATCATTGGAAGTTTTGCAATCCTTTTGGCGGTTATAAAAGTTCTGGAATGGGAAGAGAGCATGGTAGTTTAGGATTTAAAGAACTATGTCAGGTAAAAGTGGTGGCTTATAAATAAGTCGTTTAAAATAAAAAGGAGGTGAATTTAAAAAATGAAGAAAATTAATTTCGTTTTACTGAGCTTAGTTTTATTAAGTTTTACTTCTTGTACTTTACTTGATAAAGCTAAACAAATCACGCAAAAAAATTACTCAGGTAATTTACAAGGAGCAATTGCTTTAGGAGTACCTTTAAAATGTACTTTTAAAATTAATGATGACGGACAACAAATGGAGAATATTTCCTATATCAAAGGTAAAAAATATAGTGGTCAAATAGAACAGGATGGTAAAAAAACTAATGTAGTTTTGGTTGATGAATGTATGTGGAGCTGGTCAGATGAAGAAAAAAAAGGTATCAAAACGTGTTTTGACCAGATTCAGGATAAAACTAAAGATGAAAGTGAAGGAAGTGAGCCAGCTGAGAATAAAAGTGTCTGGGATGATTTAGGAAATCTTAAGAATGAGCAGATCAATTGTAGTCCAGCTCTTTTTGGTGATGAAAAATTTGCAGTTCCAAAAGATATTGAATTTATGAACATGGATAATTTCTTGGAAGATATGCAGAATTGGGGAGAAGAGTTAGAAGGTTCTGATTCATCATTACCAGAAGAAGTTGAGGATATGGAACTTGATGATAATCAGCAAGTTGATGATTTAATGCAGGAAGATAATTCAGAAGAAATAGGTGAAGAGGAATTACTAAAGCTTCAGCATTCAATGGAAGAAATTGAAGGTCAACAATAAGAGAAAATAGGCATCTTAGATTATTTTTTAAGGTGTCTATTTTTTATGCTAAATTATCTTTAATTTCATCTTTAAGTCTTCTACTAATTAGTTGTCCAAAAGGTCGGTAGCGGTAAATGAGTTTTTCATAAGCTAAAATTTCCTGAAATCCTTGTGCTATAAAATCAACCTGTTTTTTATCATAAGCTAAAGCTTTTTCTTGACTGGCTTTTTGATAAATAGTCAAAATGATTTGAATATTTTTTGCAATATCATAATTATTTTTGACAAATTGCTGATTAAAATCTCCCATTTGCGGATCATATTTTTGGAGTTCTTGCTCTAAATTGTCTTCAGTAAAAGGAATTTTCAAAGTTCTGCCGGAAAAATTATTTTGGGCAATTTTTTTAATATTTTTAGAAGTAATCATACCATCGCCGTGCTGATATGACTTACCATCGTTCGCAAAAATAATAACTGCTTTTCGACAAGCCATTGCCTCATAGGCA
>JAAZND010000039.1 GCA_012798485.1 Candidatus Beckwithbacteria bacterium
TCAGATGGCTTTTGGTCAGAGGGATACTTTGTAGGGACAGTAGGACAGAGAGAATTAAGAGAAGTTATTAAATACGTTAAAAATCAGAATAAAGATTAAGACTTAGACACCGCGGACTTTTAGTCCGCGGAGCGGTCATATTGACTTAAGGGTTCTTCGAAGATTTCCAGAAGCTAAGGCAGCAGCGGTTGATGTTTATCAAGAGTTGGTTCAACCGCTACGGTTTGATCTGTTGGCTGACATCCCTACTGCCGCAACGCCTCTTGTTTCTTCTCTTTCGGATAGACTTAATGTCGGTATGGTAACCCCACGCACTGATGCAAAAGGTCATGGCACAGGAGCAAAAATAGACGGACTCTTAGATTCAGATAAAGGGAAAACGGCTGTCTTAATCGACGATTTAGTTACGAGAGCTGATTCCAAGTTAGAAGCAGCAGAAATTCTCACCAGTCAAGGTGTAACGGTAAAAGACATTGTGGTTCTAATTGATAGAAAACAGGGTGGTAAAGAACAGTTGGCAGCTGCGGGTTTTGATCTTCACTCTGCGCTTACAATGGAGCAAATGTTGGATTTATATGCTCGAACGGGTAAAATTAGCCAAGCGGTTTACCAGGACACAAATGCACGGTTAGAGGCACTAAACAAATTCTTAGGTTTATAGCTTTCACTTCCCGCCAACTTTCTTACTTACATAAATCTCGGTTTTGTATTTTGAAAAAGAAATTGTGAGCTATACTGTAGGGGAAGTGGCGAGTTGTGGCTGTAAATCGGGAATGTGGATGTAGCCAGAGTAATTTTGTATAATTGTTCTGACATCGTTCACGATGTCCCGCCAAAAGTTTTAATTTTATTAAACTGTCTAGAGGTAGTTTTTTTATGACAGCAGAAAATTCTCCAGTTTCTATCGTTTCTACTTTTCTTCTTCCGCCAGAAGATCTATTTTACACTACTACTCAAGAACAAAGACATTAAATGCTTTATGGAATGTTTAATTTAAGGACAACATTAATCGAACAAGGAAGAACTCGAGAAGAAATATTATTTTTAGAGTCGGTCATTGCTGATTGGCTATATGTTCTTTCAGATAAAGGATCTGGAATTGGAGATTTGGCAGGTAGACTATATTTCTTAGGAAGAATCCCAGATCGAGGTGAAGCCTTAAGATTATTAGCTCCAAAATTGACAGAAGTCGATCGGAAAGAAAAAGGTTGGCAAAGGTCTTTTCCCGTTATCGGGGTAGTCGGCAGGATAGCGTCTGGGAAAGGAGCAATAGGTGAAATAATAGCTAAATATTATGATTCTTTTCATTATCCTTTTTCTGATAGATTAAGAGAAGTTGCTATAGCTCAGGGAAATTTTCCTCCATGGGAGCGAAGCGAATTAAGAGATGTAGATCGGGCAATCAAACCTACTTATGGTCCAGAAACTTTTGTCAAATGGACTTTAGCAATGATTGAAAGAAGAGCTTTAGCTTTACATATGCCTCAGATTGCTTCTGTAGATGGTTTTAGATCTGTAGAAGAAACTCAATGGTTTTTGTCTCAACCTCATACTGTTTTAATAGCTGTGACAGCTGCTGATAAGGTGAGATTTCAAAGAACGCTGGGACGTAGAAGAGAAGGAGAAGATCCTCTTACTTTTGAAGGATTTATGGGAAATGATAAAATTGAGAGACAATGGATTGATCCGATTTTGAAGTTGGCAAATTTTACTCTGGATAATAGCGGGAGTTTAGAAGAATTAGAAGAAAAAGTTTTAAGAATCATTAGGAGATTAATTTAAAAAATCATTTTATTTTTCTTAATTTTTTATATGATGGTGTAATATCACCTTTAATCAAAGTAATTTCACGATGACTTCCAGATGGACGATATTGTCCGCTTATTGGAGCTGGATGTCCTGTCTTTGCAATTGTTTGTTTTGACATTTTTACCTCCTTTCTAGCCATTTATGGCGATACCTGGAATAAATCCTCAAACACCGTTTAGCTTTCTAGAGGTAAGGACCTTCGTCCTGCAGTTTAAAGTATATATATTTTTTATTAAAACATTACTTAAAACCCATTAGGGCGTTAGCCCGGGGATGAAGTTAAATCCTAAATCTTCTTATGGAATATAATAAGAAGTAATGGAAACAAGAAAGCAAGCACACAGCGTTTATCAATGTGAATATCACATTGTATTTACTCCCAAGTATAGATATAAAATATTGAGAGAGGGAGTAAAAGAGTATCTTAATATCAAACTTAAAGAAGTAAGAAAATATTATCCAGAAATTGAATATCTTCAGGTAAATATCCAACCTGATCATGTTCACATATTGCTTAGTTTTTCACCTAAAGATAGTATTTCTAAAGTAGTGAAGATAATAAAACAAAATACGAGTAAAACATTAAGAGATAAGTTTGATTTTATAAAACAAAGATATAAATTAAGTCCAGCGGTGTGGTCAAGCAGATACTTTGTATCAACTGTAGGACTAGATGAAGAGATGACAACTAAATATATTAAATACCAAGAAAAAGAAAAAGAAGATTTAGGACAAGCGAAGCTTGCACTCTAAAAAAAGCCACCGGCGTAAGTCCGTGGATTTTTTTACTCAATACAGCAATCAATTGCTTTTTTGACGATTTGACCAAGTCTATCAAAAACACCAACCTTAGCGGTTTCTTTTGCAGTTTTACTTTCAGAAATTAATTCGATTTCTTCCTCTTTAATTTTTTTGTTTCCAGTTAATTTGACTACACCTAAATTCAACCCCCAGAAAAGGCTATAAAGACTGTAAGCTTTTTTGAATAAATCATGAGCCTGACTATTCTCTTTTTTAGTCAGAGCTTTGGTCCCAACTTCCATGAGTCTCATCGAGGCAGCCAGTAAATGCTTACTGATACACCAGACTTCACCTTCGTATTCTTTGATAATCTGTTTGAGTAAACTTTTGCGCATTTCTCTGACTTCGTAAAGTAAATCAAAATATTCATTTTTGCCAGTTTTATTGCCGGTGAAAAACAGATGTTCTTCAATACTAATCAAATTCATAATGGCAATAGACAAATCTTCGTCTGAAGAAAGATCAAGTTTTTCCCCCTTTTCCATTTTTTTAACCTTATCCATAAATGTTTGGTAATCAATTGAAGTTTTATTGTTCATATTTTTTAAAAATAATTAATTTGTAATAAAGAACATGATTAAACTAGTTAATCCCAGTAATGATACAGGAATAATGGCTTTTTGAAAAGGAAAATAAGCTTTATCTTCATGATAAGTTCGCAGTAGCTTGTCAATAATCACTCCGATAATAAAAAAGATTGTGCCTAAAATAATCCCCAGTAAAACTTTATCAATTCCCCAGAGAGTATTAAAAGCCAGGCCAAAAATTTTGAAAAAATAAAGAAAAGGTAAAGTTAATAGATACATAAAAGCAATAGAAATTAACTTGGAATATTTAAATTTGATTTGTTTTTTTTGTAAAAATTCATAGAGCCATAAGCCCATAGAAAAAATCATAGCGCCAATCCAAATACTTGTAACCACATCATCGATCCCTAAAGCTCTTGAAATTTCAAGTCCAGCGCCAATAGCTACAGTACAAACCGGACAAACAGCATACACAATGCTAGTTTTAAAGAAAAAGATTAGACTAAAAAGAGATAGGTTTAAAATTATAAATTTTTTTTGCATGGTTTTATTCTAACATATTTTAAGTTTTATAAAAAAATCCTGAATTCTAAGTGTAATCGCAACACTTGCTAGTTTTTAACTTTTGTAATTCTTCATCAA
>JAAZND010000040.1 GCA_012798485.1 Candidatus Beckwithbacteria bacterium
TGGCAGCTGGAGTACCTCTAAAAAAACCTGTGGCTGGAATTGCGATGGGTTTAATGGTTAAAGATGAAGACAAAGGAGTTAATGGTGATTATGTAATTTTGACAGATATTCAAGGATTGGAAGATCATATTGGCGATATGGATTTCAAAGTGGCTGGAACTTATGACGGAATTACCGCTATTCAAATGGATATTAAAGTTAAAGGTCTCACCATTGATCTTTTAAGACAAGCTTTAAAACAGGCTAAAGATGCCAGAGTCTTTATTCTTGATAGGATTAAAGAAGTGATTGCAGAACCTAGGAAAACAGTTTCTACCTTTGCTCCAAAAGTGGAAGTCATTCAAATTAAACCAGATCAGATTGGTTTAGTGATTGGCGGCGGCGGAGCTACCATCAAAAAAATTATTGAGCAAACCGAAACGGAAATTGATATCAATGATGAAGGTAGAGTAGTAATTACTGGGGAAAAATTAGAAAAAATTCAACAAGCTAAAGATTGGATTTTGGGCATGACTCGTGAAATTACTGTTGGTGAAACTTTTGAACACGGGAAAGTGATGCGTATTGTTGATTTTGGCGCTTTTGTAGAAGTATTACCAGGCAGAGAAGGTTTGGTGCATGTTTCCAAAATGGCAGTGGGTTTTGTCAAAAATCCTTCTGAAATCGTTAAACTGGGCGATGAGGTCAAAGTCCGAGTGGAAGAAATTGACGAAATGGGAAGAGTAAACCTCTCCATGCTGTTTGGTGATGATCTAGTCAAAGCTCAGCAACAAAGACAGGAAAGAAGTAATAATCGCTTTGGTAATAATAATCGTGGTGGAAGAGATAATGACGAACACCGCAATAGCGATTTTAAAAGAGATGGCTTTAGAGTAAAAAGAGATTTTAGAAGATAAAAAGAGAATTTGTAAAAGTGATATTAAAAGGCGGCGCTAAGCGCCGCCTTTTTTACTCAAAATTTTCTGCTTCTTTCTGTCTATAAATTTTGTTATATTAATACTTAGCTATGCAAAATCCTAATCCTGCCCCACAAGATGCATTTTTGGAGCTTTTCAAGGAAGTTGATGAGCTGGAGAAAAGAGCGCTAAACGCCAAAATTCCAGATGAACTTAAGGATAAAATCAAACAAATGTTGATTCGGCTTAAAAGAATGGCGCGTTTTGGTGGTTATAGCGAGGAATATGAAAAAATTGCTCATTATGTTGATTGGGTGATTTCTCTGCCTTGGTTTGCTCAAACAGAGGATAATTTGGATTTGAATCGAGCTAAACAAATTTTAGATAAACATCATTATGGGATGGAGGAAGTCAAACAAAAAATCTTGGAATATTTGGCAGTTCTCAAACTTAATAAAGATAAAAATAAACAATCTAGAGCCCCGATTATGCTTCTGGTTGGTTTAGTAGGTACTGGGAAAACTACTTTTGGTCCCGCTTTAGCTGAAGCTTTGGGTCGCCAATATGCGCGTATTCCGTTTGGCGGTATGAGTTCTCCTCTAGATTTAAGAGGTCAATCACGTCTTCATCCTGATACTGAACCAGGCAGTGTAGTTAAAGCTTTGCGTGATGCCCAGAGTAAAAACCCGATCATTCTGCTTGATGAAATTGATAGAGTCGAAGAAAAAGCCAGAGGTGCGATTATGGGTGTTTTGGTAGAACTTTTAGATCCAGGACAAAACTATCATTTTTTGGATCATTATCTTGATTATCCGTTTGATTTATCCAAAGTTTTATTTATCGGGACTTGTAATAATACTCGAGGAATTGCAACAGCAGTTTTGGATCGTATGGAAGTTATTCAAATGCCTTCTTATTCTGATGAAGAAAAAGTTAATATTGGCAAGTATTATATTTTACCTAGAATTTTGGAAGAAGCTGGTCTTTCAGAGGAGAATGTTATAATTGAAGATAGTGTCTGGCAAAATATTGTGCGTCCTTTGGGTTATGATAGCGGCATCAGAACTTTGGAAAGAACTATCAGAGGTGTGGTGAATAAAGTAGCCAAATTGATTGTGGAAGGACATGGAAGTAAATTTATTTTAAGTGAGGAAAATATTAAACCATTTTTACCTAGTTATTAAAAAAGTATTCACCAATATACTAATTAATATCAATATACAAATAATTCGTATATTATTTTAAATTTGAATATTCGCGATTACTATTAAAAAAATTTATGTTTAGAATTATCCCTCTTGGCGGAGTCGGCAAAGTGACCGGCAATTTATTTATTTATGAATATGAGCATAATGGCAATTATGAAAGGCTCATTATAGATTGCGGGATTGGTTTTCCGGAACAGGAAATGCTCGGAGCTGATTTACTGGTGCCTGATATTTCCTATCTTAAAGGTAAAGAAGATTCAATTGTCGGGATAGTTTTATCTCACGGGCACGATGATCATATTGCTGCTCTTCCTTATCTTTTACCTACTTTGGGACAGGATATTCCTGTGTTTGCTTCCAAACTGACTGCTGGTTTTGTAGAACACAATCTCAAAGAATTTGGCATTGAAAAACACATTCAGGTTGTTGATAGTGAGCCTTTTGTGCTCGGTAGTTTCACAATTGATCCTATCAAAATTACTCATTCTGTCCCTGATGCCCGACATTTTGTCATCAAAATAGAAGATCTGACGATTTATCATGGTAGTGATTTCAAATTTGACTGGACCCCAATGGATAATGTCCGACCTGATTTACAAAAAATTGCTTTTTACGGCAGACAAGGAATAGATTTACTTTTGACTGATTGTTTAAGAGTGGAAAATGAAGACTATAGTTTATCAGAAAAAGCGGTGGGTGAGGATATGGCTAAAGAAATGCGAGATATTTCTGGAAAAATTTTGATCACCATGATGTCATCCAATATTCACCGTATCCAACAAGCAGTGGATGTAGCTGTGACAATCGGGCGACAAATTGCTTTTATTGGCCGCAGTATGGAAGATAATGTCAAAATTGCCAGTATGCTTGGCTTTCTGCATTTACCAGACAAAATGGTAATTAATAAAAAGCGGGTTAAAGATTTTCCTGACAAACATTTGTGTTTGATTGTGGCTGGTTCTCAAGGGCAGGAAGGTTCAACTTTGACTCGGATTGCCAATGGTCAGCATCAACTGATCAAAATTGGTAAAGGTGATCATGTGATTTTTAGCGCTGATCCTATTCCTGGTAATGAAAATGCAGTTTATAAAACAGTGGATGAAATTGCCAAAACCGGAGCCACAGTTTCCTACCGCGAAATCCAAGATACTTTACATGTTTCTGGTCATGCCAGCGCTCAAGATTTGAGATTATTTTTGACTTTAACCAAACCCAAATTTGTTTTACCCATTGGCGGCACTTTTAGACATATGAATCAGTTTAGAGTGTTAGCAAAAAATATGGGTTTTACCGACCAGGAAGTTTTGGTCCCGGAAAGTGGCGATATTCTGGCTTTGAATAAAAACAATTTTTATATTGATAACAAAATTAAACTTAAAACTGTGATTGTTGATGGTTTGGGGATTGGTGATGTGGGGCCTTTAGTTTTGTCAGATCGACAAAAAATGTCGCAAAGTGGAATGGTAGTGATTGCTATTCCAGTTGATAAAGCTAGCAATCAAGTGAAAGGCAAAATTGAGGTGATCACCAGAGGTTTTGTGTTTGTCAAAGGCAGTCAGGAGTTGATTGCCGAAATGCAGGATTATTGTGCTCAGATTATGCCGGAAGGAATGATTATTCTTGATTGGCAAAAAGAAAAAGAAACGATTGAAGATAAATTGAATGATTTTATTCTGGAAAAAACCGGAAGACAGCCTTTAGTGTTGGGATTTTTGGTCAAAAGCTAGAGAATAGGGATTTAAGGGATTAAGGAAATAGGGAATTAGGGTATTAAAAAGGCGCGCCAACGGCGCGCCTTTTAGTTTCTCTTTAAATCTCTGGTTCTGCTGGAATGGATGGTAATGGTTTTACTTCTTGATCTGAAAGTAAAAACTCAAGCTCTTCCGCTAAAAATCCAGAAGAGAGCGTAGCAACAAAACCAGCGTGAAAACCTAAATTTGCAGGGCTTAATTCATCCTTTCTTTTCCCTACTAATAAATAGGCTAGATCAAGTGTTTGCCCATTATTCAAACTAAGTATTAAAAAATCACTATATAATTTCAATAACTCAAGTCTTTGTTTTCGATTCATTTGTTCCCAAGGTAATCCTTCAAAGTCAGGTGAGTCAACACCATCTGAAGATAGTAAAAATATTCCTCTATTTTTTATAATTTGCCCTCTTAATTCCTCTAATCTTGATTTCATCTCTTCATCAAGAGCTTTATCTTTTTGTTCTCCTAGTTCATGTTTTGTATCTGCAGTTCCTTTTGACATAATTTTTGTTTTGAGCAGGGGAAATTTAAATAATTGAGGGTATTTTCTTCTTCTCCTAAGTTCTAAATGGAAAAGCAACACTTTGCAGTAAAATGCAAAGTATGAAAAAAATAAACAAACTGACTTCTAAAGAAAGAGATCTGATTGCTATTTGGAAGTCACAAAATATTTCAATTAGACAAATTGCTCAAA
>JAAZND010000005.1 GCA_012798485.1 Candidatus Beckwithbacteria bacterium
ATCAGATGATACGATAGTAGTGACACCAACAGCTCAACAAGCAGCCTTTGATATTATTTTAAACAACCTGGAAGATATTTTTGGATTTTTAAAACTGTAGAATAATATATATACTTAATTTATATAAATGATAATAATTAATTATAAATAAATTAAACTATGCCAAAAGAGAAGCCATTAAACGCATTAAATATAAAAGAAGTAGAACAAAAACTTCCCAAAAAGAGGAAAAGGTCAAATCATGTGGTAATCAAACTGGATCATGTTTATAAGTCATATAAAATTGGGAGTAATAGCTTTCCGGTTTTAAAAGATGTTGATTTAAACTTTTATTCAGGAGAGTTTGTCATAATATATGGTCCTTCTGGATGTGGTAAGAGTACTCTAATGCATATCATTTTAGGAATAGAGAAGCCGACACATGGACATATATATTTAAGGGAACAGAATTTATTTAAGTTGAGTGAAGATGAGAGAACAGTATTTAGGAAGGAGAAAATAGGAATAGTATTCCAACAAGCAAATTGGATTAAATCTTTACCAGTTTGGGAGAATGTAGCTTATCCATTATATTTATCTGGGTATGATTTAGCTTTGGCAAAAAAAAGAGCTTTAGAGTCACTAGAGGAAGTGGAGATGCAAGATTTTTATAAACAAAGTCCACTGGAGTTATCTGGAGGACAGCAGCAACGAGTAGCTTTAGCAAGAGCCTTAGCTGCAGATCCGTGGATTATTATGACAGACGAACCGACAGGAAATTTGGATACTGAGTCAAGCGCAGAGATCATCACTCTTTTAGCTAAACTTAATCGGGAGAAAAGGAGAATGATCGTTATGGTGACCCATGAGATAGAGTTTTTACCTATTGCTACTAGACAAATAGGAATGAAAGACGGGAGAATAGTTTATGATAAAAATGATTAATTTATACAAACTAAATTCTATTTACCATAAAAGTATTAATTTAGTTAAAGACTATTTAGAGGCTTTTTATGATTTGTTTATTAAAAGTGAAAACGGTCAGCTTTCTTGGTTTTTGATTTTGAGATTAGCTGTGAAAAATTTAATTAACCAACCTTCTCGAAGTATGGTGACTATTGGAGCGACGGCTTTAGGAACAGCTACAATTGTTTTTTTGGTTTCTTTTGGTTTTGGTTTACAAAATATTGTCACCCAGCGTTTAGTTCAACCAAACTCTTTAAAATTAATAGATATTCAGAGTGATACAACAGCCTTAGCTTTAGATAATCAAGTTTTAGGAGAGATTAAAAAATTATCTGGAGTAGCAAATGCAACAGGAGTGATTTCCCTAGCTGGATCATTAAACTATAAAGATTCAAAAATGGAAGTGATTGTTTTAGGCGCTAATAATGATTATTTGGATTATGCTCATGTAGAACAATTAACAGGTAATAAATTTTCTTCTGAAGCTGAGGAGAAAATTAGTCTTTTACCGTTATGTAGTGAACAAGATTTACTTAAAGGTTTAGACAAGAAAAATCTTTGCCAGATTGATTTAAAACTTTTAGTTGATCTTAACCATAAAGGAATGGTAGCAGGAGTAGCTACTCAATCAGCAGTTCAGTTAGGAGATTTAATTGATAAAAAAACAAAAAGATTCAGAATAGATGATGATATATATTTACCTGTGAGAGATTTTCCAGAGAATAATTCTCAAATTTTAGGCTATATTAGAGGTTCAATTTTACAAAGTTTTTCTGGTAAAGAGGTTTGGGGTGGCACCTATAGCAGTGTTAATACTGCTGGCTATTTTTTCCAAGATGGCATCGGTCAATGGTATGGTAAATGGCTTAAAACAAAAGCTCTTCTTTATCAAGAAATTGCTCCAAGTGTCTATACTCAAGCCAAGGATAATCAAGATAAGAGTGTAGAAGTAGAGGGATATATTCCTGAGGTAAATCTAAAAATTCTATCTGATAAAGAAAATAATCTAGAACAAGATATTGAGAAGTTATTAAATAAAAATCAGGTTTTAGGAGAAGCTACACAATCTAGTAGTGTAGATAATATATATAGTTTAAATATTGAGGGAAGTCTAAATAATACAGATGAACTAAAACAAATATTAAAAACTGACCAGGAAAATAAAATTGCTAGCTCTTCTTCACAATTAGCAATCGTCAATGTTAAAAAGGAAAAAGGTAAAGAAATTTTAGTTTCAACTGGATTTATTAATGCCTTAGGATTATCTCAAGATCAGATAATTAATGAAGAAGTATCTTTACAGTATATTATTAGCGGTGGAGTAATTAATGGAATTACTGGAAAAGTTTTAAGCAGCCCTGTGATTTACAAAATAATTGGAGTAATAAAAGAAGATAATAAAATTTTAGTTTATGCACCGCTTGCTGATGTCCAGAGTATGGGAGTTGACAAATATTCAATGATTAAGGTTTTGGTAGATAATGAAAATAATTTAAGGAACGTT
This sequence comes from Candidatus Beckwithbacteria bacterium, assembly GCA_012798485.1. Classification (GTDB taxonomy): domain Bacteria; phylum Patescibacteriota; class Microgenomatia; order UBA1400; family UBA1449; genus JAAZND01. The sequence goes on from JAAZND010000005.1 coordinate 2,450, forward strand.
AGAGAAAAAATAGAAACCTTAGGTTTTATTACTAGAAGCATAGTAGATACTCTAAATCAAGTGATTCGTTTATTTAGAATTATGCGTTTTCTCTTAGGTTCTTTAGGAATGATTGCTTTGGTTGTAGCTGTATTTGGCATGTTTAATACCATGACAATTTCTCTGATGGAGAGAACTAGAGAGGTAGCAGTTATGAAAACTATTGGGACAACTAATAATGATGTGTTTAGAATTTTTTTGATAGAGTCTGGCATTATTGGTTTTTTAGGCAGTCTTCTGGGGATTATTTTGGGTGTTTTAATGGGGCAATTAATTACTTTAGTTTTACATATTTTTCAAGGCGGTAATACAGTAAGCCTGTTTTATTCTCCTTTTAGCTTTATGATTTTGATTTTTATTACTTCTTCTATCGTGGGCCTAACTACTGGTATTTATCCAGCTAAAAGAGCTAAAGCAATTCATCCTTTGCATGCCTTAAGATATGAATAAGTGGATAGGAAAATAAGGAGTTGGGGTTTTAGGGAAGTAGGGAATTAAGGAGGAATTTAGCTTCAGTTTAGATTTTAGAGGCAAGTAGCAACTTGCCTCTATTTTTTTTATATAGAGTTTATTAGACAGAGGGAAACTTTTAAACTGCTTCTTGTAATCTTTTTCTAAATCCTTTTAAATGAATTTATACTATATAAATAAGCGCTTAGCAAAAAGCGAAATTTTTATGTTTATTAAACTGCCTAAACTTTTTTATCATAAAAGTAGATTGATAACTAGTAATAAGATTATTTGGAAATTAGTCTATGGTTTAGGAATAGGTCAAAAACCTTTTCTATTTAGACAGAAAGCAATAGAGAGTATAGAAAATATATATTTTGCTATAAAAAATTACTTTTTTACTCCCAGTAAAAGTCGAGCTTATTTTCAATTAATCGCGCTTTGTTTTGGTAGCTGTACTTTTGTAATAGGAGTTTATTTGGGTCTTAGTAATTATATTATCCCTCGCATCTATGCTTTGAATGAAACTAGTTTAACTATGCCTACTGATGTAGCTTTCAATCGAGGAGAAACAAATGGTCTAGCAGCCTATGATGATGATAGTGGAACAGTGACAGTCTTATCAGATGAGATAAGAATTGCC
>JAAZND010000041.1 GCA_012798485.1 Candidatus Beckwithbacteria bacterium
CAGGTCTTCTAATATGACTATTGTCAAATGTTGGTCTATCAAATTGCGGAAACCTTAGAGATTTAGGGTTAAAATCGGTTTGTTCAGGCATATTTATCCCCTTTCTTTTAAAAATATTTTTAGGTCGTTGTTTTTTATTCTATATTGTTTACCCGTTTTATATGCCTTCAGTTTATCGTTCTGTATCCAGCGGTAAACCGTGAGGTAAGCTACTTTTAGCGTTTTAGCTACCTCTTTTATTGTGTAATATTGTTCGTTTTTCATAGCGTATTTGTTTCTAAAAGATTTTTATTTCTTGCCGATATTACAAGCATTATTACTAGAAGAACAGGTATTATTACTAATTCCCAATTTTCTACTCTACCTAGAACAGAGAGTATAAGTAAAATAACAAAACTAAACCGTTTAAACCCACACTCTTTTGCCCTTAGGTAGCTTACAGTAAAAATTGAGAAGTAAAGTATCAGTTGTATTATTATTAGCAACCACACAAACCAAAGCGGAGCGGTCGCACGAATAGCATTAAGCCCTAAGGTAATGCCAGTATACCCAGCTATAATAAATAAGATTTTGACCATAAACGCATCCCTTTTTGTTTTTAACCATTCATTTTTTATAAAAGGGTGTAGTTGTTTATCGGCATCTGCTGTATTAGTCATATTTATCATTATTTAACATTTTATCCTGAAAGTCAACCAATTTTAAAGGCTTAAATTTAATAAGTTCATTCCTTAAATTTTGAAAAATGACGACCCCCCTCTTTATGTTGTGTAAGTTTTTCATTTCCTTATTGAGGGTATACCAAGCGTAATTGCCATATCTTTTAGCCATTTCCCTAAATTCTCTTACACCTGTCTCATCGAGTAAGACTCTCATTCCTAGCATTTTTAAAGCTGTTGATAGTTTAATGCTTGGATTATCAAGTAAGAACTCATTAAAAAACTTTTTGGGCGTCTCGTATTCATAAATAAGTAAAGGCGGGTAGCCACTCTCAATCTCTGATAGATAGTAAAGCAAAACTTTCTTTGAAATTTCTTGGCTAAATATATTTTTAAAAGTAGGTTCTAAGTCCACTTTGATTTTTTTAAGTATTTGCCTTATTTCTTGTCTCCTGTTTAATCTAACTTCCATTCTCAACACTTCAAACGGCTTTATTTTTTCTAATACACTCAAAAGGTTAAGTTGACTAGAATTGTCCTTTTCTTCAGCCCTTTTTTCACTTAATTTTGCTTGTTTTAAATCCTTTAGTTTGTCATAGAAGACAACTTCAAAGTAATTTGCCCTGTATTTAAAACTGTGTCCTTCGTTCCTAAAGTCAGTTCTGTTAGTGTCTAATCTCTTATTTATGTTAAGTTTTTTTAATTGCTCAAGGTATAAATAGGGGGTAGTGTAGTCCGTTAAGACGATATTTTTTGAAAAATGGACAAGTGAGACATAAGCGTTTGCCAAGTGCGTTTCGTAAACATAAACACCCATCTCATACAGGGTAGCTTTTAACTTCTGGACTATGTCGGGGAATAAGTCGTCAGTCAGCTCATCAAAGCTATTGCCATAAATGAATTTTGGGATAGATAATTCAATTCTTAGTGCAATCTCAAACTCTTTTTTTTGGTTTATTCGCTTAACTACTGTTAATCTGGGTTTACGGATACCGCTTTTAAGCTCGCTACGAGTTGGGTTTTGCTTGCAGGTGATATTTGACCTACTACCCAAGCGGTAATAGCCAGCAGAGGCGTCGTAGAGACCTCTGGTTGAGGGACTAAACTTATCGTGGTCAAGTATAGTAAACGACCCTTGTTTAAGAGTTAAAGCTATGGTGTCAATCATTTTTATTGTTTTTTCTTTTGCTTCGCTGGTCAATTTTCATTAACAAAGCAAAGTATTGTTTAAGTCGGTCTTCATATTCCACAACCTCAAAGTCGGACAGTTTACTGTCATACATTTTTTCTAGAGTTTGTTTTAGTTTTTGCTTTGTAATTTCCATAAAAAAAGCCTGTAGCGACCTTTTGGTCTTCTACAGGCTCAAGTTCCTCTTGTTGCCCTGTTGTGTTTATTTAGAAAATATCCCTAAATCGGGTTCTTCCCGCTATTGTGTGTTTACAGGGATACTTTCCTCTCTATTGATGTGAACGATATTTCCGTCTTTAACTTTAACAACTACTGTCTGATATTGTTTTTCTCTGATTAGGTCAATAACTTTTTGTTCAGTGCTTTTGATAGATACCCCACTATCGCTTTTTATCATTTTTTCTAGAATATGCGATATTTGTCCTACCATTGTTAAGTTTTTATTAACTTTTGGTATTTCAACCCCCAGCTTCTTACTAATATCTCCAACTATTTTATTAAGAGGCAGTATAACGCTTGGATGGTCAATATCTTCTCCGATTAAAAATACAAAGTCATAAGCCTCATCATCTGAGTCAAACCCAAAATTGCCTTCAAAATCCGTAACTAGAAACATATTGAAGCCATAAGTAATTTTTTTGATTAACCAGTTAATACTTTCTGGTTTACCTATCCAGTGGATTAGTTTTTTTTGCCTTTGTATTGGGATGCCAAACTTTACTAATTTGGAGATAATCGTAAGTCTAATAATGTCTGCTCCCGTAAATTTACGCCAAGTTCCATTACCACCCTTCTTTTTGGGAAGAACTTTTTTTGAGTCCCAGTCATTTAATTGACGATAGCTTACATCAGCAACTTCCTTAACAGTTTTTGCTGTTGTTACTTTAGCTTTTAACTCAGATGATTGAGACTTATTTGTGGTTGGTTCTTGCATAAATTATACCTATATGTATAATTCTACCAAGAGATAATCTAATTTGTCAATCCTTATAAGCGAATAGTCTTGGGGCTTGGTAAATTTCGGGATGAGTATCTTGGAGACTTGAATACAGTATCTTTAACTGGTTGTAATCATAATCAAATTCAATATCTCGGTTGATGAATAAGTCTTTTAGGGGGAGCTGAGTCTTCATTATTATAACCTGATGATTAGCTTGAAGAGAAGCGAAAATCGGTGTATATATCACTTCGTGAATGTGCTTTTTTTTGACTAAAATCTTCTCGTAAAAGAAACGCAAGTAGTGACGCTGTAAAAACATGGGCGCTTCTTTATACGTTTGTCCGATATTTCTGGTAAAAGCTAACACCTCTTCAATTAGGTCAATATCAATTTTAGTTTGATCCTGAATCTCTTGTAAACGAGAATCAACAAGTTGAAGTTGTTTTTGTATGTCGCCATGTTTGCGCTTGAAGACTTCTCGGTCTATTGTGCCATCAAGCAAGGCGTCTTCGAGTTTATTTCGCTTTGCTTCTAGGGCGTTCTTTTGATTAGCACACCCCTGAATTTCTGACCCGGAACGCTTTCTACTTTCTGCTAAAAACTCCCGGGCCTTGTTGACTACAGCGTCGATAAATTCTTGACTGAACTGAATTTGTTTGATCGTTTCTTCAATCAGTTTTTCTAGGTCGTCCATTTCGACATATGGCGCAGGACAGCCGTTTCTACCGAGTTTGGGGCAATGATAGTAACCAATCTTCCCACCACGCTTGGCAAATTTCTTTTCGTTTTTATGCCATTCGGCGGTGTATCGTTGCCCGCATTCAGAGCAGTATACAAAACCACGCAGCAAAAATTCATGTGTGCGTTTTCTCATCATAAAGTTGCGGTGTTTGGCTAAAACATACTGACAGGTGTCGAATAGTTCTTTACCAATAATCGCCAAGTGGTTGCCTATTTTTGACTCTCCACGCCACCTAATAAGTCCGTAATAAAACGGATTGTTAAGAATGGTATCAATCGTGGTATGTCCGACGGTTTTACCTGAGTTTGATACGATATTCTGCTCTGCTAGCCAATTTTGCAGCTCATAAATTGAGTAATTGCCGGTAGCATAGAGTTCAAAAAGTTCTTTGATAATTGGTGCAACATACGGGTCTGGCTCACAGGTTTTTCGTTCCCGATCTCCACCGACACTTTGATAACCCATCGGGGGTGGGGTAGGTTGCCAACCATCACGGAACTTTTGCATAAGTGCGTCGCGAGTTCTTTGGCTGTTTACTTCGCTTTCCCATTGAGCGACACTCGCAAAAATGTTGGGAATCAAGCTTGTA
>JAAZND010000042.1 GCA_012798485.1 Candidatus Beckwithbacteria bacterium
AGAAAAAATTCACACAATTCCTCATCCACTATTAGCTCCAAATTTTGATCAAGAAGCCATCGACTTTGTTTTACGGGACTTACAAAGAAAAAAAGAAAAGCAAACTGTAGCACCTCCAATAGGCTACAATATTGAAGCTGCTATTGCCCAAATTCTCAATTTTGGAGAAGATGGAGCAAGACAAGTTAGATATGACACTTTGACTTACATTTCTGAACATGTATGGCAGCAACTTATTACTCCTGTTCCTTATTATTTACAAAAAAAACCTTTTTCAGAAAAAACTTTCTTAACTTCACCAAATAGTAGTAATCCAGAAGCTCCAGTAATTGAAATGTTTCAAAATGCGATTGCACTTAAAAATCAAGAAGGTCAAAATGCTCAAAGAGAAATGGCCGAAGTGATCGGTTTTGCTAAAATTGAAGAAGCTTGTAGGCAAGCCTTTCAAAAAAATAAACGAATTGCTTTTCTCTGGTTTTCTCCTCCAGGAGAAACAAAAGAAGATTATGGAAAAACAGGCAGAACTTTTCTTGGAATTTTTGAGCCTTCCACTGGTTTTCTTAACTCTTATGCTTTGATTGATAATTTTAACAATCAAGAAAGAAATAGTCTTGCCGAACATTTTTCTGGACAAAAAGATCAATTAGCCAAAGACACAGATTTTTTGCTTAATCCCCAAATAGTTGAAATAAATCCAGCAGTCAATGTAGAAGATATTATTAATCTGATAGATTCTTACCTTACTCAAGCAAAAGGAGAAAAACATTTTTATGGTAAACCAATAGCAAGTCTATCCAGATTTGCTGATACAGTAAGAGAAAACCCTTTGTTTGAAGCTGCCAAACCATTTCTAGAACCAATAATTAGCAACATCATTGATCTGATGGGTCACAATACTAATAGACAAAAAATTTACCAAGCTTTGAATGCCTTGTCTCATTTTGCCAAAAAATTACAAGAAAATTTTTGGGAGAATAATGGGCAGATAATTTTAGAAAGTCAAAATTATAAGTTAACAAATTTAATTACTACTTATGGCCATCTTCCTGTTTTAATAGAAGAAACTAGTTGTCCCGCTGCTCAAGCAAATTTGATCACTTCAGCTTTATCTTATCCTGAAACTAATCTAGAACTTAAAAAATACTGTTTGACCTGTAAATGCTTTGTGCCTATTGATCCACAAGGCAGATGTGTTTATTGCCATGAACAGTTATAATCTTAATTAATGCTCAATTCTTTATTCTTTTTTATTCAAATCATTATTATCTTTTTTCTATCAAGACTGCTTACGCAAAATCTTTTTAATTTCTTTTTTATTCTGACTAAATCTAGACAATGGAGTATTAATCTGCTGGCAGTTCTTTTACTGCCAGGGACGATTGTACATGAATTGTCTCACTGGTTTGTAGCAGAACTTTTTGGCGTTGCTACTGGAGAAATCAATCTGATGCCCAGAGATGAAGGATCAGGAATCAAAATGGGCAGTGTCAAAATCGCCAAAGCTGATATTTTTAGACGCACTTTTATCGGTCTTGCACCTTTTTTTATGGGTATGATTCTTATTACCCTAGCCAGTCATTTTTTGCCCAATAACCTGAGCATGATTGCAAATTTAAGTTTGCAGCAAATCCTTTTTAGTCTTATTGCTTTATTAGTCATTTTTTTAATCTCTAATACCATGTTCTCCTCTGCAAAAGATATGGAGGTAGCTTTTGTGCCTTTTGCGATTACGGTAGTAATTTTGCTGGCTTTTTATTATTTTGATATTCAACTTACTTCCAAAATCACTGAACCGATTAATAATCTTTTAACAAAAGTCAATTATGCTTTCTTGGTCACTATTATTATTGATGCTCTTTTCTTTTTAATAGTCAAAGTTTCGCTTCATTTTTCTTCAAAAATGCTCAAAAGGACAATTGTTTATAATTAAATTCTCTTTTTTTGCTAAAATAAACCCATGGGTCCACAAATACTAGAAATTCAAGAGCTTAAATATTTTACACAACTCCAAGTCAATAATATTAATTTTCTCTATCAAGTTGCCAACTTTTTACAAAGAAATAAAGGTCAAAAAGTCAAATATCAAGATCAAATTATCTTAGCTGTTCAAATTAATGATGAATATTATCTGCGCGATTTAACTCACATCAAGACTTTTTTTCTCAAAAATCCCACTATTGGTCATTTTGCTGAAAGCTTAAGAATTGAAAAAGGAATTGATCTTTTTGCTTTAGAGGAAGAAAAATATTTCTTTCAATATATCACTGATGCTATTTTAACATCTCTAGCAACTGAGAAAAATTTTGACGAACAACGCAGTACTGTCAATTTTGCCACTTTAGAAGAACTGCGCAAAGAACATCAAAAATACCTTGAGTCTCAAGAAGATGAAATGGCAGAAAGTTTAACACTTGATTCAAAAACAAATACTGCTCAAGCAATTGAAATTATCTCCAAATTTCAAGGGAATCAACTTAGAATCTTAGAAGAAAAAATCTTCCAATCTTTACAAAAATCAGGATTAAATATTTTTAAAAACGAAACTATTATTCAACAAGCTATTCATACAACTGTTCAAAAAATAGTTGCCGAAACTGGATTTCATCTTTCAAATGGTGGTCAATTTGATAAAGCTTTTCAACAAAAAGTATTTAGACATTTGTATAACGATCATGAGGGAATTTTGATTAATTCTCGTGATTCAATTGCAATCATTATTGAAGGTATTAAAACTCTTACAGGTGATAAAGAGTTTGCACAATATTATAAAGAAAAAATTGCTAAAACTCCTAGTTTTAGTCAAATTGTAGAGCTTTATGAACAAACTTATGGACTTTCACATGAAGAAGCGCTAAAAGCTGCCAGCACTTTTGAAATAGCCATTGCCGAAGGGGACAATACCAAAGTTGCCAATATCAGAGCTTTGATGGCGACTGGGATGAATAAATCCAAAGCCGCACAAACTATTATTGAAAAAGCTCAACTTGCAGAAAAACCTGAAGATCACAAACTAGACCAAAATACAGAAAAACTTGAAGAATACGCCAATTATGGAGAAGGTCAAGGAATTAATATTAAAGACGGAGGAAAAGAAGGAAAATTAGTTGCTTCTCATCTTACTGTCAATGGTAAACGTATAGCTGTACAAGATCTGCATACCATCATCAACAAAAATCTTGGAAAAGGCAAAGAGATCAGTCAAATGGAGCTCATTAAAATGATTATCAAAGGCCAAAACCCAGGATTATCACAAAATCATCAATACGAATCAATTTTTAACCATGAATCTTATGGAGATGAGGTAACTGAACAAAACCTAATGCAAAGTGGTTTTTCTTATGGAATCCGCAAAGGAACCAATTATATCAAAACGCAAGGTTGGAATTTTGCCAAAGCTAAACTTAGTCCTTTTGTTAATCAAGTTGGCAATAGAATTTTTGGTGAAGCTGGTAAAGCTGCTCTGTCTACAGGAGTCAAAAAACTAGCAGGCACAGCTATCACTAAGTTAGGAGGAGCATTAACTGCCAATGTCATTCCTGTAGCTGGACAAGTAGCATCAGCACTCATGTTGGCTGACACTGTTATAGAAACTGTCGGAGACAAAATTCCAATTGTTGGGAAACCCGTCACTAATTTTTATCGTGGAGCCAAAAATAGTTTTTTAGAAATTTTAAAAAAAATAGGTCAGGCTGCTACCGCCTTAATGGTTTACTTATTTAGTAATCCTTTTGTTCTTTTTGGCGCTGGGTCTGGGGCTTTTGTCGGCTCTTTTATCCCTGGGATAGGACCTTTTCTGGGAGCATTTCTTGGCGGAACGTTAGGTTGGATTGCTTCCCAACTTTTATCCGGTCTAAAAGCAGTTATTCCTTATACTGCTTCAAATGTTGCTATTGCTAGTGCTAATACTCTTAATGCAGTTGCTTCTCAAACAGGTGGAGTGCCTTCATGGCTAGCAGCTACTCCGTATTATGCTGTTGGAGGTTTAACTGTAGGAACCTTTTTAACTATGAGTGTTTTGATGACAGCTTTTTCTCTGCCTCCATTTGAAAAAATGAATTATACTGGCATCTATATTCCCAACATGCCATATGCTATCGATACCAGCTGTAATAATAAAAATTTACCTGAAGACTTCCCTAAAATTGCTCCCGTTGATAGCGGACAGATGACAGCTGGACCTGGAGCTACGACTTCAAAAAGCCAACATGGTAATGCAGTTGATATTGGTATCCCTGTCGGCACTCCAGTCAAAGCTACCCATGCTGGTACAGTTATTTTTGCAGGAAATAATATTACTGATTATGGCAGAATGGTACAAATAGAATCAGTTAATGGTTTTAATACAAGATATGCCCATCTTGATACAATAGCAGTAAGTAAAGGATCAAAAGTTTCAGCTGGTCAAATAATTGGCACAAGTGGAGATACCGGGAATAGCACTGGACCACATTTACATTATGAGCTTAACGCAAATCAATATCCAGTTTCTATTGTTTGTACTTTTGCAGACAGTCAAACAGCTCAAGGTGTTAACGGCTGTGTTGATAACTGTAATTATAATTTTTAAATTATGAGCCTACCAAAATCAAAACTATTAATCATTCTCATTATTGTGACAATTCTAATTATTGCTTTAAATATTGGTATGGCAATTTTTAAAAACCAAAAAAGTATAGAAGAAGGTTCATTGCCAGCAACGAACATAAAGCCCAATATTGAAAATCTTAACCTCAAATATCAATATAAGGGTGAACTCTCAGAAGTGAGTAAAACTGCTACAGTTTATAATATTGCTAAACAACAAGTTTTAACTCCCAACCTAGCTCAAGAAATTGCTCAAAGTTTGGGTTTTACAGAACCAGCTGAAGGTTTAGATGATATTTCCGGCACTGTTTATTTATTCAAAAAAAATGATGGCAATACTACCTTAACTATTTATCCTAATCCTTTAAAAATCAAATATTCTGATTACTCTCAAACACAAGGAGAACCAGTTGAACAAAAAACTATTATTAGTTTAGCTCAAGATTTTCTGACAAAAAATAATTTTATCGAGAAACCCTTTGCTCTTTCCAAACCATATTTTGAATACAAAGCTGTTGATTTTCAAGGTATTTTAATAGATCCAGAAACTAGTCAAGATATTAAATATGCCAAAATCTCTTACAATCTAGATCTTGAAGAAACTCCGATTGTTGATCAAAACTCACAAACTTATCCAATTGAAATTACTTCCAGACTTGATGGTACAATTTTAAAAGCAGAAATTACTTTTATCCCTAATGAAATCATCAAAATCGGGACTGCTGATCTTGCTCCTGCCAAAGATGCTTTGGATGCTATTAATAATGGCACTGGTTCTATTGTAAAACTCAATAACCCAAAAATAGCTTACACTCAAATTGATAATCAGGACATAACTACAGCTACTCTTTACTCTCTTGAATTAATATATGTTTATGATTATGACAATCAAATTCTTGCTCCTTTTTATCGTTTTTCTGGAGTTGGGAATAATAAAAATGGAGATGTGTTAGAAATAGAAGTGTTAATCAATGCTTTGCCTCAAGAATATTTTAAAAAGTAAATTTTTGTGCGCGAACTAGGACTCGAACCTAGGACATCGAAGGTATAAGCTTCGCGCTCTAACCAACTGAGCTATTCGCGCATTTATAAAATAAAATACTTTGTCATGCTGAACCTATCTGCCGACAGGCAGGCTTGTTTCAGCATCTTTCTTAAAATTTAGATTCCTAAATATCTGTCTAGCGACAAACAGGAATTCTGAATGATATATTTTACTTTTCAAAACACAAAAATTATACCATTAATTAACCCTTTGGCAATTTGAGTAAAATTATAATCTTGCTCTTTGAGCAATTTCGGCTTCAACTAATTCTCTATCTCTACCATATTTAAGACGGGAAAGCTGGATAATCATTTCCGCCAGTTTGGGATTTTTGAGTTTGTTATAAACCGTAAGATCTTTAGCAAGATCGATGGTAAAAGGTGGCACTGGTTCATTTTTGACAATAGTTTTGATAAAAATATTGTATTTTTCTACATTCAAAAGGTCTGTTTCTGTAAAAGTCGGAGCAAATTCATGCTGCAGATAGTTGGCATCTGTCACACCCACACGGAAAGAAACAATAGTGCCCACGTTACCAAAAATAGCATTTTTGACAGATTCTTCGATCTGACCAATAAACTGATTCGCCACAATTAAATTAAGATGGTATTTACGAGCTTCTGATAAAATTTGGGCAAAATCAGGTGTAGCAAAATTTTGGAACTCATCAACATACAGGAAAAAATCAGGACGAAATTCTTCAGCTACATCCTGACGACTCATGGCTGCCATCAAAATTTTGGGAACTAGGATAAGACCTAAAAAGTTAGAATTTTCCTCACCAATAATACCTTTTGATAAATTAACCAAAAGAATTTTTTTCTCATCCATGGCTTTACGAAAATCAAAACCAGATTGAGCTTGCCCGATCATATTACGCATCATGCGATCAGTGACGAAACGGCCAAACTTAGAAGCAATATAGTCCAAAACTTCTGATTTATGAAAATCATTGGTTTGGGCAATTTGATCAGTCCAATAACGACGAATCATTGGATCAGTCACTTTGGGTAAAATTTCATTGACATATTTTTGGTCGGTCAGAATTCTGACCACCTCAACAAAAGTGGCTCCTTCCTCATACATTACTGTCAGCATAGCATTACGCACAGCGTGCTCAAAACGAGGACCAATAATCCCAGTACGATTAGGATCAAACAGTTTATACATGAGGTTAATAATGGCTGAAGTAATAAAATTTTTCTGTTCTTCAGAATGAGCCTCCATAATATTTAAGCCCAGTGGCCTTTGAAAATCTGCTGGATTAAAATAAATCACATCTTCAGCTCTTTCTGCCGGCATCATTTCCAAAACATCTTTGATAAAATCTCCATGAGGATCTATAGCACAAACGCCATAGCCAGCTCTAATATCTTGCATAATCAGGTCAACCAGTAGTTTAGATTTACCAGTACCAGTTTTCCCGATAATATACATATGTCTTTGACGATCCTGTAAAGTCATATAAACTTTTCGTTCCTGACCTCGATATTTATTAAGACCAATAAAAGTACCTTCAGTCGCAATTCCTTGAGGAGCTGGTGCTTTTTTGGCATTTAGCCAATAAATATGAGGTGTTTCCACACTTTTATTGGGAAAATGATAAATCGTGGCTAGCTCTTCTGAAGATAAAATTGATTTTCCGCCTAAAAAAGGAAAATAACGATAAATAAAATCAATCATAAACATTTTCTGCATCAGCCATTTAGTTAACCAGTTAAAATGAGTGGTAAAACCATTCAAATCAGAAGTAAATTGATTAAAAGCAGAAATAATATTGTCTAAATGCATTTTAGCTCTGGGAATATCAGATGAGGAAACTACTATTCTTACTGCCACTTCAAAGCCAACTTTACTGCATTTATTTTCAATCGCATCATAAGTTTTGGGATCAATATTATATTTTGCCTGATCTGGATTAGATTCTGTTTTTTTGGTTTTAGAAATAAAACTACGGCCAGCATGAGACCAAGATTTATCAGTGGGAGAAACTAGAATTTGAATAGAACAACCTTCATCATCACCCATTTTTGCCAAAGAAGAAGTGATGGAAGAAAGAGGATCAGTTGCTAAATCTTTATAAACTTTAATCGGATTATAATTTCCACCTTTAAGTTTCAGAGAGGCAAAAGCAATCTTGCCAGTTTTGGAAAAAATATTATATTCATCTACTTCTTTGACCTCGACTCCTGGATAAGCTCCAAAAATTTGTTTTTCTACCAAATCTTGTAATTTCTTTTCTACTGCTACATAAAATCTGATATCTTCTTTTTTCCCTACTAATTCAAAAGTAATATGCGGCTGCGGATCCAAAAAACTCAAAAAGCCAGTTTTACGAATAGCATACAAAGAAGCAAAAAGTTGTTCTGCTGCATCAATTTTGACTTCATTTTCTCTTGGCATAGCTACCTGCAACAAAACCGTATTTAAAGATGTTTCTTCCCGATTACGATGTCTCCAAAAAAGCACTAAAATATATACCACTCCAGCCATAGCTGCCAAAGTCAAAAGCAGAATAAAAATCCAAAAAGTAAAATTGGTTAACTGATAAGTAATGCTTATTAAATCCGTCATAGATTAAATATATTATATCTCTTGTTTCTTAAAAAAAACTCTTTGTGGTGCAAGTAAAATATTACGGTGACACCAAAGAGCCAGCCAACGAATAGAATTGACAATTTTTTTTCTTAAACCTTTTTCCATTTCATCTTGAACAAGAGGTAAGATAATTTTTTGTTTGGGAATTTTGGTCGCAGCTTCCAAAATCTCTTTATATTGCTCATTATCTACTGGATCAGGTATAGTTAAATCTTCAACATTATCAACTTTCTCCATATATTTTTCTACTTCTGCTGGAATCTCGAATTCTGTTTTATTTTCCACCAATGGACCCGTTTCTGGAGAATTTTTGCTTATCAATTGATCTTTAATTTCCTTAGTTTTGCCAGTTGTAGCTGAACTAGTAAGGTTTGAGGTTAAAGTAGAATCATCTGTTGAGGAATCTACCAAAGCCGACGGATCAAAACCAGCAGCACCAGTAGTATATTGTTCTGAACCAAAATCATCCAATCTTTCATTAAAAAAAGAAGGTCGATTACTTAATCTTTGTTGATTTAATTTCTGAGTTTCTTCTTTTTGTTTTTTTATTTGCTCAATTTGTTGTTTTTCTTCCTGTTGTTTTAAATCTTGAAGTTTGGTGATATTGTCTTGAATTTGAGAAGCAATGGCATTTCCTGATACTTGTGAAGGATTTTGATTAACTATATTGGAATTAGTTTGATTATCTTGTTGGGCAGACACTTTATTATAAAAATTTAGGGTATAGGGTTTAGGGGTTATGTTTTAATCCTAAAACCT
>JAAZND010000043.1 GCA_012798485.1 Candidatus Beckwithbacteria bacterium
GGGATTGGTTGTGTCTTTGGCCATATATTTTCCTTTATAAAAATAGGGCTGCACTTCTAAACACACGCATCTGGCGTATATTCAGAAGCCACAGCCCCGATAGTTTCGTTAGACTAACTTCCTAATGAGTTAATAGTAATCAACAGGAGATGATATCTTCAATAATGTTTGTGGTTGTTTCTGTCAGAAGAGGGGAATTCTATTCGAAAGTGATCTGTATATCTTCTTTTAAGTTTGTGATTTTTTTCGTACTTTGATTCCAGTTAACCTCTATGTCTATTTTAAGTTCGCTCTCTAAGCGTGGGGTAATATAAACAAAGGTTTCTTCATCCAACTTGGCTTTAATTTTCTTATTATTTAACACTTGGTAACCGGTTAACAAATCATTGTCAGGAGATTTTCTCAAAGCCTCGAGCTTTAATTTGTTTAATATTAGTTGGTAATTAATATTTAATGTTTTCATATATAGTTAATACCTACACGCTCGGCCATTTTTGCTTGAGCACGAACATTCTTAAAGAATAAACTAAACCGTATCGGTATATGGATACCTTTCTTTTTTAATGTTAAAAGTATATTGTTCGCAATCACCAAATCAGACTTACCCTCACTTCTGGCATCAATTACTGTTTTTAGTACATCGGTCATTATTTTAAGAGTATTGACAATACCACCCTTCCCTTTATTTTCAGGAAGACCTAAAAGATAATTTATAGCCTGAAATCCTACTCGTAAGTCAAATTGACCTTCAAGCAATGGTTTAATAATTGATACTTCTTGATTGGACATTTCTAGGTAATAACCTCTATCTATCCAGTATAACTTTCCATCTGTTCCCATACGAACATTTCCGATATGTACATCAGAGTGTACTCGAGCTAAGCTGTCTATTGGTGAAACAGTTTCTGCTTGATGTTTGAAACTCTTTATTGTAGCTTCTACAAATGGCCTGGCTTGGTCAGCCCCTTCTTTATTAAGGATTTCGCTTACGTTTTTCCCTTCCACAAAACCCTCAACTTTTACATATTTTGTTCCAGTTTGAGTTGTATCAGGAGCCGTAACAGTAACTTTTTGTCCGTTACTTGTGGTTACTTCAAATCCATTATTTATTTCTTCAAAAACCTGATTATTTCTCTCATAAGAGGTGGTGTTGATATCTTCAACTAGCCAGTCTTCTAGGTCAGAAATTAATGTCAAGGCAAGATCATAGCTTGCATTTGATTGTCCTGATCGCATGCGCTGTAAGACTGCTCTAGCGTCTACTATATTTTGTCGAACAAAATCTTCTGCGTTAGGATTTAGCACCTTAACAATTTTTTCAGTATCATCATTCATTGTTGCTACATATACTGTCATGGTAGAGCCCCCTGCCAATGTCGGGCTTAGGCTCTTTAGGTTTCTCCAGAAATTCTGTAATTCTTGACTTGCGCCGTCTTTTGTCGCCTCTCTCCTTAATGTTTGATACGCAGTGTATTTCAATTGCCCCCGAACTTGATCGTAGACTTCATCGAACTTAGCTTGATAGCTGTTAGGTAGTTCAACATATTGACCAAGTAACTGTAGAAAACGTACACCTACAGCACCCATGTTTTTCGAAAACTCTAACACAACTTCCACTGGCTCCATCTGTTCTGCACTAACTTCCCTCTGTTGTATATCCACTAATTCTGTAAGCCGGTCTTTTGCAGCATCAATTGACCGAAGGGCATCAGATATACCTTCCCTTGAACTTAGCGGATTAAAATCAAGAACTTTTGCCATATCGTTAACAGAAGGATAATTTGCTTCTATCCATTTACGATATTCCTCATATTCTTGTCTTTGTCTTTGTCTTTGTCTTTGTCGGTCATATGTAGTTTCAGCACGAGCTACGCTGTCCTTACTTCTCTCGAGTGATTCATCAAGTCGTTTTGTGTATTCTCCATGTATATAACTTATCGCTTCCTGGTTTGAACCTTTTTGTGGAGGTGCTAAGAAAAGCCTTTCCCGTAAAATGCTGGCTATTGGTTGATATAACTTTGCAGGATCTACCACCTTTAGTCCAGAGTCGACGATTCTATCGATAAGATCAACCAGACCGGTATCCTCGGGAGTAGACTTAATTTGCTCCATTAACAAGCTGTGCAGTTTTTGCCGACCCTCAGGTGTCATAAGCACACCCTCTTTCGAAATTAGCATTTTCCTTAACAGAATATCTGTTTCTGTCTGACCTAATTTTTGGTAAAAACTTTGTACAAACGACTCAAAAGGTACAAATTGATGCTGGGCACCGCCCTCAATCTTTACATCTGTCAAACCATTCTTACTTGTTGGGATGGCAAGGCGATAGGGAGTAGCCATTGTAGGCATATACGTTTCGTACCACACTTTTGCTAGTAACGAACGAAGTTTTGTATCGTCTTGTTGTGACTCTATAGATGCCTCAAATACTTCAAGGGAATGTTTAGTAAAGAAGTTTTCAAAAATATAATCAATTCCTGCAGCGGCGGTTACTCTTTCATCTCCTCTTTCATGCACGTTATCGAAATATTCTTCCATAAGGGCTTGCGCCTTTTGAAGTTGCTCAGGGGTTCTTATTAAATTTTCTTGATACCAATCAATAGCCTTTATAGGGAAACCGTCTTTGTCTATCAATTCTTTTAGATATGCCGTTGCTTCATCACAATCCATTAACTTAACAATTTGTACTTCAAGCTCAGAACGTAATTTGGCAGATAGTCTTCTGTCGTCTAAAATTCCAACCATTTCGTGCAGCATTTTTAAGTCTTCAACAGAGTTTTTACTTATTTCCAAATTACCTACTTCACCCATTACTTCCTCTACCAAAGGGGCCATAAACGTAGCGACTGATTGGTTTGACCCAAACCAGTTCGCCTCAGGTTCTCGCGTTTGTTTGTTCCCAAATTCGGTGAGTAACGTAGAAAGATTTCTAACTTGCTTTATTCTTTCTCTTAGCGGAACTTCACTTGACTGCCAAGATTGAAAATAAGAATCACGTAATGCTATAAAGTTAGGACTGTGGAGAATTTTTCCCCAATCCAGTTCATAATGTCTCTCTTTGTATGAAGTCATGCCGTGGCCACCAACTTCGCCATAGGCAATTAACTGGTTAAAAATCAAGGTAGCAGCGTTAGGAGAGATGTCACCAAGATTTATAGAATCTACAACTCTTTGATATTCGTTATATGCCCGATCTTCATTTCCTCCAATAGTAAGTCTTTGAGCATAATTAATACTTAGCAATAGCTGAATATCTCTATTATTTATTCCTAGGCTTTCAAGTAATTGCTCAGGTGAAGACCCGTTGAGTTTTTTAAGTTCAGCTTGCAATTCTGGCGTCAATAATCTGGATTGCTGTATTAGTGCAAAGACATATCGCTTATCCTCAGGAGTTGGTACGTATTCGTTGTAAAGTTTGCTTTCAATCTCTGCAAGCAATTTATATGAAAAATCTATATCTCTCTCGGAGAGTCTAGCCGTACCGCAATACTTATTAAAAGCCTCAATGCCATTTTGCTCAATGAAGGCAACAACCCCTCTTGTATCTTTTGCGTCAGCTAATTTCAATAAGCCATCTAGTAAGGGGTCTTCTGCGCGTTGGTATTCGACCATAAAACTTCGTTCATAATCGTCGCGCATATCATAGGGAAGATCCAGATACAAGGCTCCAGCCATTATCTTAAGTTCCCAATTTTTATGTTTTTCCATTTGCTCGGGATCTATATATTTTGCTTCTCTAGCAAAGAACTCTTTGTTTAACCGAATAAGATCTGGTTTTATTCTAGGAGCGTATTGAATGATTGCTTGAGGTGTATCACGATCGTAAAGTTGAGGATTCATTCCCTGAAGCTGAGATACATAATATCTCTGTGCATCAGTTTTAACCTCGCCTAGATAGCGACTAGTCCAATCAGCACCAGTAGTTCCTGGCTCCGATCCTAGTACCACTCCAACTTTTTCAACAATATCAAAAGATTTACTATAACCCCTGGGATCTGGACTTAGCCCCTTAAGCGTTGATAAGAAAAACATGTCTTTACTTGAATACTGCCAAGTATCGGGAAACATACTAAAGACTCTTCTTGGAAATTCTGATGTTGATGGTTCATAACCCAGTCGTTGAACTTGGGGATGATTTTTTACCAGCTGAGCAAAAGCAATTAAATCAGATTCTGTACTTAAAGACCTGATCAATTTTCCGGCATAATCAATGTTTGAAAATCCACCTTTAGATACTCTTTGAATATCATTCGCGGGCTCTTGAAGTTCGCCAAATCTTCTGTCCATTACCTCTGTATAAAGAACAATTCTCATCCAGTAAGCTTCTTTTTGTGATAATCCAGGTATTGACGTCTGAATTCTTTGATCAACCTCATTATCTACATAGGTCATTAAATCGTACGCTCGATAAATTTCGTTACTATCGACACCTTTTTGTTTATTATCCCAAGAAAATTGGGAAGTGACTCTATTGGCAAGATAACTATGAAAATCCAAAATTGCACTAGGACTAAGTTTTTTGACCTCTTGTCTCAGAGCCTGTTCAGTTTGCCCATTTTCCGTTAAATGATAAAGTCGGTCAAACAAAAATTCTTGATATTTTGGTGCGAGAGACGTCTCAGATAATTCAGTCGGCTTCTGCTCAGTATCTGCTTTACTCGAAGCAGCGTAATCTTTTACCGCATTTGAAGAATCTGCGCAGACTGCTTATCTTTTGAGAAACCGTGAGCGAAATCCACCCCATGACTAGGAAGGTTATGGAACATTTCCAATACCCTCTAGTACGATGTAGGGTTGTAGCCAGCGCTATCCAGTTTTTCGACTACCATTGCATCAGCTGTATATTCTTGAATTCGAGGAACAGCAAATCTTGCAATAGCTTCTTGGGCACTATCAGGATCATTTGTACTATCATGAATTTCTGTATCGCCCTTTTCTATATGCGTTATTTCGTGCGCTAAAACACTTGCTACCTCTGAAGTCGTCTGAAGATGTCCTAATAAACCACTAAATACATAAACTGTATCCCCTAAAGCAAATGCATTAATTTGAGGGTGGTTTATAATTCGATATTTTATTTTACCTTTAAATTCATCATTTTCGAGTTTGCCTGCAATTTCCGCTAACTTAGCACCCTCTGGTGTAGACTCATCTGAAAGCGAATATGTTTCTTGATAGTGCTTATGAACCTTGCCAATTCGAGGATCAAGGTAACTTTGCGTTTTTTCGGCTAGAGCAATTTCTGGAGTAGTAATAACTGGCTTTACTTCTGCACCTATCTGTTGTTCATGAGATACATTTATTTGTTCAAAACCTGATGTTTCTGCCATAAATAATCTTTTCTGTTTAAGTTTATCATTTTGCTCGATATAAAGTCATCAAAACTCTATCAATCGAGACTGTTAGATTTTGGTCTCTTTTTTTACAAGTTATAACTGTAATATCATTCCTAATTGCTGTTTCCACTAGGTGAAATGCAATTTTCCTATTTATATACTAGACTCATAAGTAATTCGATTCATTGTTCTTAGTTCTATCTTAATCCCTTTCTTTGAGAAAAATACCATTTCTTCAATTTAGCTCGTATCCTTATAGTTTCCAATTAGAAACTAAAAAACGTGACCGTTTTCTAACGGTTTTTCTAACGGTGTGGGTGTGTCTTGGAGCGGGTAACGGGAATCGAACCCGTCTCTTCACCTTGGAAGGGTGACATAATACCACTATACCATACCCGCACTGTCAAAAAGATAAAGTTATTTTAAACCCTAATATCTTATTTTTCAATCAAATCTTTGGCTTGTTTTTGCTGTTCCATCGGTAAAGTTTTAATAATCGAATTTAGATCTAAGGAAGAACTGGAACTACTTATCCCTTTAGAATTTAAAAATACTTCTACAGCCTGATTAATAATTGATTTTGATTCTTTGAGAAATATAAAAGAATAAACAATACTTCCAACCATGATTAAAATAAAAATAATTTTCCAGATTAAAGACCAGTAATAAGAAGCTATCTGTAATTTTAAATATTGACGCAGTAATTTTTCTGTATCCTGATGTAGATAAAAATTTTGACTGGAATTAGGATCATCAATTATGCCTGCCATAAAAATTTATATTCTTTGAACAAAGCCAAGAAGTTGATTAGAATTTCAAATCCTCGCTTTTAATCGAATATGATAAAATACCATTTTTATTTTACAACAATTCTTTATTAAAATTTGCCTCTAGTAAAACCACATTTTCTCCTTCGACTCTAATCTGAGCTTTTAAGTAATGATAAAAATTACCTTTTTCTGGGAAAACATAATAAGACCAGACTGTATTATCTTTATCAAAATATAACTTGCCAAGATCAATGGTTTTTTGGACTTCATCTTTGGCCTGTTCATCAATAAGATAAAGGTGAAAATTTTTATTATCAGGGTTCTGCAGATTGTTAAGTTGGACCCAAACATAAGTCTGGTCTTCTTTCTGATCATATTGCATATAAATTCGACCGGCATTTTTAAAATCAGAAAAACGCAAAGTCGCCCACTTTGGATCCTTATATGCTTCCTGTTTTTTCTTAACTTCCTCTCTAACCTGATCAACTGACTGAATAACAGCGGTTTTGGTAACGATTTTTGCCTGAGATTGATTTTGTTTATTGAGTTGGCAAACGGTCAGAGCGGTAAGCAGAGAAAGCACAAGGAAAATCAAAAGGTAAATAACAAATTTTTTCATGGGCAGTTAAATTCTTTTTTTTAAAAACTTATTTTAGAATACAAAAGAACCACACAAAAAACAACCTGAGAAATTTTTTGCTGTGTCATTCCGGACTTGATCCGGAATCTATTAAAATAAAATCCACCTTGTCATTCTGATCCAAATGGAGAAGAATCTAAACCTTATTTTATTCTAATTTCTCTCTGATTATCTCCCAGATCTTTAAAAGCTAATTTAATTAATTGAACTGATTTTGTCTTTAAAAAATTCTCTAAATCTTGCAAAAATTTATTAGCCCATTCAATCACAATCACGTTTTGCTTTACAAGCATTTCTTCTATTGCTAATTGCTGAAACTGGGCAAAATTTGTCAGCCTCCATGGATCCAGATGATAAAAAAAGCCTTCAGTTTCATAACGCTGATAATGATATTCATTAACCAAAGTAAAGCTAGGCGATACAATTGCATCAGGAATTTTTAAAAACTGACCAATGCCTTTGGCAAAAATAGTTTTACCAGTACCTAGATCACCAACCAAAGCAAAAACCAAAGCCTGTTTTTTCAATTTATTAAAATTTTTCAGCATCAAATTTTGCGCTAATTTTTTGGTATCTTCTTCGCTTGTAGAAATAATAATTTGTTGATTTTTACCAAGATCTAAATCACCACGGCGTAAAACCATTGATCCGACTAACGTAGTATCAACCACTGTTGAAGATTTTCTCTTAGGTAATTCTCCGGCATCAATAATTAAATCTAGTTTTTCTTTTTGTTTTTGGGTTAAATTATTAAGTAAATCGTCAATAGAGTAGGGTTTCTTTTTAAAACTGGCATTAGCTGAAGTAGCTGTAATCGGTTTATCATAATTTGCAATTAAAGCTTGAGCCAGTGGATGAGAGGAAATTCTGATTCCTAAAGTCTGCATTTCGGATTCAACTCCTATTGCCACTTTGCCTTTACCTTGAGAAATAACTGTTATTGGTCCAGGGAGAAAATTTTGGTACAAATTTTTGGCTGAATCATTGAGTAAAACATATTCTTCTGCCTGCTGTTGATCTTTGACTAAAATTGATAAAGGTTTCCCTTCTCTACGTCTTTTGTAAGTAAGTAATTTATCAATAGCTTGTTGATTGGTCGCATCTGCTCCAAGCCCATAGCAAGTTTCAGTCGGATAAACCACCAAACCGCCTTGAGCTAAAACCAAGTTTGCTTTGACTAAAATTTCTTTTTGAGAATAATTGGTTGTTTTAATAATTTCCATAACTATTTTAAATTTTTAATATGTATACTTTACTTACAAAAAATCTATTATTTCCCTGCCTTATATTATAAATTGAATTTGACAAAAAACGAAATAATAAATAAAGTAAGGTATAGAATGAAAAAAATCTTAGTTATTGATGATGACCCTCAATTTACAGATTTGATCTCATTACAACTCGAAAAAGAAGGCTTTGCTGTTGATTGTCTCCATCTCGTTGATCACCTTGACTCTTATATTCAAAAAACCGCTTATGACTTAATCATTCTTGATGTTTTTCTGCCTGATAAACAAACTGGCTTAAACACTCTGGTTAATCTCAAAAGAAACATTTTTACCAAGCATACTCCTATAATCTTAGCTACTTCTCAACCTACTGAGCTTTTTATTCAGGAAGAAAATGTGGACGAATATTTAAGATATGCCAAAGCTTTAATCAGTAAACTAGATGAGCATAGTAAAATTATCTCTCAAGTCAAAGAGATTCTGGGTTAAAAATCACCTAAGTTCTAAATGGAAAAGCAACACTTTGCAGTAAAATGCAAAGTATGAAAAAAATAAACAAACTGACTTCTAAAGAAAGAGATCTGATTGCTATTTGGAAGTCACAAAATATTTCAATTAGACAAATTGCTCAAAGA
>JAAZND010000044.1 GCA_012798485.1 Candidatus Beckwithbacteria bacterium
TAACAAGCGACTTGTTTGAGTGGCTGTTAGATCTAAACAGAAACAAGAAATAATCTTTTTCTGTTTATAGTTACTAATTGGTCTATTATGACAAGACATTTAGCTATTTTAACATGCTAAATGCTAGTCTAGACCCTTAATATTATTTTTTTGGCAAATTTTTCTGTTTGATCTATTAATTTTTGGTTAACATATCGAGAATTGTTAGTGTGTGCGATTGTTATGATTTGCGATTGTAGATTTAGACCCTTATAAAAATTGACCTTATCAGCTCTAAACTTCCCAACATTCGCATCGTAATAATATGCAGAAAGTAAAAAAGCTCCCGCATTATCTCCGATGAGAATAGCATCAGATTTTAAACTTTCTAGTTTAAAATTGATATTATCTAAAGCTTTATGAAGTTTTACTGTATCTCCTCCTAAAATAAATAAAATATCAAAAATCGCCCAGTTAATTTTCGATAAGTTTGCAGAGTTAGTAATTGCTACTTTATTTCCATAAAGTTTTTTTAATTTTTTCATTATAATAATTATCAGGCTTAGCTAAAGTAATGAAGACCACTTTTTCCCTTGTTGTAAAACTTTATTGATTATCTTTGCATAACGATAAATTACTGATTTTTCGATACTTAATGTGGCATATTTGTCATAACCTCCAGAATAAATAAATTTCATATTTTTTTTAGCATTTCTCTCATTTCCCACATAGCTGTATAAGTGGGAAGAAGATAAAGATATTTATCTTCCTGTTTAATTATTTTTTTTAAAGCCTCAAATTTATTATTCACTAATTCGTATTTATTTTGGTCTATATCAGCGTATTTTAGGCGAAGAACCATATCAAGGCATCTATCTCCTGTAATAATAATTTTTTTTGCTATCTTGTTTAATTTATTAAAGTAGATATCCCAGAGCCAAGAAATATCTTTCCCATCAGCAATTTTGTCATTAATAGCAAGACAAAGAGTAATTTGTTTATTCAAATCTACTAAAGTATCCAAAGTCTGGTTAAAACCAGTAGGATTTTTCACTAGAAAAATTTGTATCTTTTTATTTTTAACCTCAAAAATCTCTTGCCTACCAAACGCTGGAACAAAGTTTTGGATAGCATTTTTAACTTTAAGTTTTAACTCTATACCGAGACTAAAGGCTGCCAAGATATTATAAAGGTTGTAGTTACCAAGAAGTTTAGTTTCTATTTCACTAGATATATTTTTATATTCTATTTTAATAATATTATTTTTATTACTGATAATTTTATATTTTAAAATAGGTTTTTTAAATCCACAAGAACAATTATATTGACCAAGATGAGAATAAATAATGTTTTGATAAGCTAATTGTTTTTGGCATTCTGGGCAAAAAATACTGTCCGCAAAATTTTCCAGTTTTTTATCTGTTTTAAAATCCAGACCAAAATAAATAAGCTGATGTTTTTTAAGGTTTTCCCCTAGAAAAGCTAAACTCGGGTCGTCAGCATTAAGAAAAATAGTGCTTGTGGGTATTTTTTGAAGAACTTGGAACCATTTTTTTAAAATTGTATCTATCTCCCCATAACGATCGAGCTGATCACGAAATAAATTAGTAATAATAATAAAATTTGGCTCTAACTGTTCGGCTATTTGAATAAAAGCAGCTTCATCGGTTTCATATAAAACAGTTGAAGTCTCTTTTTTAAGATCTAGACCAGATGAAGCAATACCTCTTAAAAGATTTGATCCGGAAGGATTGCTGATAAAATTGATTTGGTTATCTTCGAAAATTTTTCTTAAAATTTCTGTAGTAGTGGTTTTGCCGTTGGTTCCCGTAATAAGAATTCTATTTTTGATATTTTGGTGAGTGTTTTTGACAAAATCAGGATCAATTTTTAAAGCAATAAGCCCTGGAGCTGTTTCTCCCCTGCTCTTTTTAAGATTTTTAAGAAGAAATTGAATAACTTTTGCAGTAAGTTTAGCAAAGCCGGTTTTGATACCCATATTGATACTTTATCAAATTTTGGGTAAAAAAAAACCCTCCAGTAATGCCCGGTGAGACAAAACCAAAGGATCTAAGTAGTTAGTATAAACTTTTTTGCAACTTTGTCAAGCTAGAATAAAAACTATAAGGACTATTTATTTTAAATTAAAAACTTATTTATCAATCAAATTACATTTTTTCTTTCATTTTATTTAATTCCTGTAAGAATTGATTAACACACTTTGCCCATGAACCATCTTTTTCAAGGGCAGGAGGAGTATAAATAGTCATAATTTCTTCCGTTGACTCAAGTCCTTTATTGAAATATTTTTCTCTTAAGCCTTGAGCTACAGTTTCATAACCTTCTTTCCAGGTAGTAAAGCAAAGTGTGCCTTCGCTATGAATTCCCCAGCCAAAAGGATTATGACACTCATAAATATTATCGGTTTGATGAGGCATTTTTTTGCCTAAGTTTGATTCGCATTGAGCAATCGCTACCATAAAAAGTGGATCAATTTCATTACCGTATGCAGCATCAACTAAATCTTGATAGCTGGGAAGCATTGGAGATTTATTTGTTTTAAGATACTGATAAATTAATTGAGGAGTAATATCAGAAGTTTTAACATCAAATTCACTTTTAGTTTTTTCACCTAATATTTGAGGAATATCTGGCTGAGAGGAAAAACTTTTGTACGGCATTTGGGCAAAACTGATAATTTCTTCTTTATTAACAGTTTTAGTGGAATTGAGAGTCATAACCTTTTGGTTATCGCAATAAAAACCTAAGCAGAATATTAAAGTTCCAATAGTAATAGGAAACCAAAGAAAGGATAAAATAAACTTTTTCATATGTAGATAATATTGAGTTTGTTTATATAACAATGTCAAATTTCAGAGTTAATGTCAAGAGGAGGGGCTAGTTTATTAGAAAGAAAATTTGAATTTTGGAAAATTGGAGCGGTTGGAGCGGGTAACGGGAGTCGAACCCGTCTATCTGCCTTGGCAAGGCAGTGTAATACCGATATACTATACCCGCACTGAATAAATTAAAAATTTAAAATGAAAAAATTAGAAATAATTTTTAATTAATCTGGTGCCAAGCTGAGGACTCGAACCTCAATCTCATGTTTTTCAGACATGCGCCGTGACCATCTTGGCTAGCTTGGCAAAACAAGTTTAAATTTTACCTTATAATTTTAAACTTTTTACTCTCAGTTTTCAAACTAAAATGTGGGCTCAGAGGGGATCGAACCCCCGACCTCTCGGATGTAAACCGAGCGCTCTAACCAGCTGATCTATGAACCCAACAGGATCATTTTAACATTAATGTGCCGAGGACAGGAATCGAACCTGCAAGGATTTCTCCACATGATCCTTAGTCATGCGCGTCTACCAATTTCGCCACCTCGGCATGAAAATCAACAGATAATAATTTTACCTTAATTTAGTCAATTTTTCATTATCTGTTTTTCTACTTATGCCTTGTGCCAGAGACAGGAATCGAACCTGCAAGGATTGCTCCACACGTACCTGAAACGTGCGCGTCTACCAATTTCGCCACTCTGGCATGTTTTCTCGATTATTATAACAAAAATATTGGTTTTTAACTTAAGATTTAAATTTATCAAATTGTAAACTTTATAGAGTAAATATGATAGTATATTGTTATGAAACTTACAAATAAAATTGCAGTGGTCACCGGTGCTTCTAGTGGTCTTGGAAAAGCATTAGTTGAACTTTTAGTCAAAGAACAAGTTAAAGTTTTTGCCCTTGCTCGCAGTATTGAAAAGACAAAATTTCCTACTGCCGTTATTAAAATTCCTCTTAATATTCGTGATTTACAAAACATAGATCAAGCTTTTGATTTGATAGATCAAAAAACTAAAAAAATAGATATTTTGGTTAATTGCGCCGGTCGTGGTCTGGTTAAAAATTTTGAAGATATTACAAGAGAAGAAATTATGGATATTTTTGGCATTAATTTAAAAGGTAATATTTATATTGCTCAGGAAGTATACAAAAGAATGATTCTTAAAAAATATGGTCATATTATCAATGTTATTTCTACTTCTGGATTAAAAGGAAGAGAAGCGGAGACAATTTATTGTGCCAGCAAATGGGGTTTGAGAGGTTTTACAGAAAGTTTAAAATTAGCGGCTCATGCTCATAATATTCGTGTTTCGGCGGTCTATCCTGGGGGCATGAAATCAGAAAATTTTTGGAAAATAGCACCGCAACAAGATATTAGTCAATATATGGATCCGATTTTAGTAGCTAAGGAAATTGTTAATCTTTTAAAATCCGACTATTCTATTCTTCCATCAGAGCTTGTAATTGAGAGAAATTAAACACTTCTGCTTGTTCTTATTTTTTCTCCTTGCTATACTTTTTTTTGATGAGTAAATATCTGCCCAAACTTACTAAAGAATTTAAATTCTGGAGTTATACAATTTCTTCGGTTTTTGTAGCTTATATTCTTCTGATTTTTATGATTGACTTGGCAGATAGTTTCATGAGTTTTGTCGTGCCAATTTATCTTGAAGACAATCTCAAAAATTCTTTTTGGATGGGGCTGGTGATGTCTTTTTCTTCTTTGATTGGGATTATTACTGATATAGTTTTAGGAGAATGGTTCAAAGAAAAAAAATATAATTTTTTTCTTATCTGGGCTTTTGGTACGGCTTTAAGCTTTCCTTTTGTCTTATTATCTTTGCCTCCAATCATTCCTGTATTCTTACTTGGGATGTTTATCTGGGGAGTTTATTATGAGTTGATTTCTTTTGCCAATTATTACTTTATCAGAGACTATTTGACAAACGATGAACATCTTTCTGCTTGGAGTATTATTTCTATTTTCCGTTGCTCTACTTATCTGATTGGACCAATTATTGCAGAATTTTTACTCGAAAAAGGAGTGGCTGTGCCGATTTTTGCTTCATTAATTCTGGTTTTTGTTGGGTCTTTATTGCTGATTTTATTTATGAAAACTTATCATCATAAAAGAAATATCAAAGCTGATACTTCCAAACATAAAAAAAGCCTTTTGCATGAGTTTAAAATTTGGGGCACTTTGATGAAAGTGATTTGGCCTTTATGGCTTTTTAGCCTGGTAATTTCTCTGGTTGATTCTGCTTTTTGGACAGTAGGGATAGTTTTGTCAGAGAAAATGAGTGATCAGGGAATTTTGGGCGGATTTTTGTTGACTGCTTATATGTTGCCTTCTCTTTTTATTGGTATTTTTTCCAGTAAAGCAGCAAGGCCTTTTGGGAAAAAGAAAGCAGCTTTGTTTTCTGGTCTTTTAAATGGTTTGTTTTTATTTATTGCCTGTTTTATTGCAGATGTAAATTGGTTTGTCGTTTTGGTTTTTATAGCTTCCTGTCTTGGATCTTTAGCTGGTCCGGAAATTTCCGCTACCTATGAAGACTATATTGTCAGACTTGGTAATTTTGGTGGAGATTTTATCGGACTCAATCAATCTTCAAATAGTCTTGCTTATGTTTTGGGCCCAATTATTGCGGGTTTTATCGCTCAACTTTTTGGTTATAGGCAGACTTTTGCCGTGATTGGGACTTTGCTTTTCCTTATTTCTTTGCTTGCTATTATATTTACTCCTCGCAAAATTCACATGCCGCAGCAGGAGTTGAACCAGATTAAGTAGATCTTTTCTTTTTTTTGTAGCTCCATCTTTTTTCAGCAATATAAATACCGAAGATAATAATAAAACAGGCAAGCAGAGATAATAAATCCAGGCTTTCTCCTAAAAAAATGATAGCTAGTGGCAGAGAAATGACCGTTTGTAGATAAGTAAAAAGTGTTGCCTCCGAAGCTTCAATATATTTTTGGCCATATTGATACATAAAAAAAGCAACAAAAGAGCCTAGAATTCCCATATACAAAGTGGCGATAAGCGCCATATTTTTATTTAAAATTGATAGAATAGCAAAATCAGGATTCTCTTTTAGAGTCAGAAGAAAGAAGGCAATTAGAGAGGTGAAAAAAGAAACATAAGCGATGGTAAAAGGATGATATTTTTTGGCTGCTTTTTTCATCCATAAAACAGCTATAGTCCAAGAAAAATTGTAAACTAGAATCATAAAATTACCCAGGCTATTCACGAGAGTAAATTTTTTACCATCTATAATAATTGGCTGTAAAACAATCAAAGCAGAGCCAATAAGTGTAATTATGATGCCGATTTTTTCGTGTTTGGTAATTTTTTCTTTGAGAAAAATGACGCTGCCGAAAATGACAAAGATTGGAATTAAAGAAACCAGAATAGAAGATTCAATAGCGCTGGTTCTATCAAGCCCTTCATATAAAATGAAATGAGCCAGGATTGTTGAAAAAAAAGAAATGCCCAAAAGTTCTGGTAAGTTTTGCCATTTAAACTTTAACTTTTTATAAAACAGAATAATCACCGGAAGACTGGCAAGCGAGGCAAAAAGATAACGATAAAACAGAAATTGTACAGGAGAGACTTGTTTAAATCCATGTTTAACCAAAGGTAAAGCTGCTCCCCAAATAAGAGCATTGAAAACTAGAGCGATAATTCCTTTTTGTCTGTTATTAAGCATGGGCAGCTTGAGTTAATTTTGAAAAATAATTTAGTTAACAATTTAGTGTATCATTTTTGGAAGTTAGTTTGTAAGGACCTAAGTTCTAAATGGAAAAGCAACACTTTGCAGTAAAATGCAAAGTATGAAAAAAATAAACAAACTGACTTCTAAAGAAAGAGATCTGATTGCTATTTGGAAGTCACAAAATATTTCAATTAGACAAATTGCTCAAAGA
>JAAZND010000045.1 GCA_012798485.1 Candidatus Beckwithbacteria bacterium
AAACAAAGACTTATCAAGTTTAAAGGGACTAAGAAAAACTTCCATCTTCACCTTAAAGAATGTGAATGGAGATGGAAACAAAACCCTAAACAACTTGAACAAAAACTTGTCGAATTGTTAAAGTGCTAGTCTAGACCCTATTTATTTTTATTACAATTGTATTTAAGGTTTTAGAAATATTTTTCAATTCTGCTAATAAATTCTGCTAATATTTATATCCAACAAAGATCATAGTTGGATATAAATATTAAAGTAATACTTTTATTTATAAATAAAGCAAAAAAAGAATATTCTCTAGATTTTCAATTCCCTTCTTTAGTGCTATAATTCTCCAGTTAAGTTAATATTTTGGGGTTTAAAAATGGTTTTGTATCATTTTTAATTATGTTATGTATCAATCAACAGACTTAAAAATCGGCAAAATTTTTATTTACAACGATGAGCCTTATAAAGTTTTGGAGTATAAACATACTCATATGGGAAGAGGAGGAGCTGATATCAGATTAAAAGTACGTGGACTAGTTTCTGATAATGTGATTCCTTTGGTTTTTTCACCAACCGATCGTTTTGAAGAAGCTAATTTAACCAAGAAAAAAATGCAATTTTTGTATCGTGAAGAAGATACTTTAAATTTTATGAATCCGGAGACTTATGAACAAGTTGAACTTAATGCTAAGGAAATGGGTGAGGAAATTGAATTTCTCAAAGACGGAGAAGAGTACAATATTTTATATTGGGATGAAAAAGCTTTATCTGTTGAAATTCCTCCTAAAGTGGTTTTACAGGTAATTGAATGTGATCCAGGAGTCAAAGGTAATAGTGCTGCCAATATGTATAAAGCTGCGGTTGTCGAAGGCGGCATTAGAATAAAAGTACCACTTTTTATTGAGCAGGGAGAGAACATTCGAATCGATACAATCAATCGAAAATATGTTGAAAGAGCAAATAAATAGGAATTTAAGAATTTGTGAATTTGGGATTTGTTTTATCCTCCTTGTTAAAGGAGGACACCTGATAAAATCAGGTAGGAGGATTTAAAAACATTACAAAATCCCTCTGCCATACTTTGTTTGGTGTCTCCCTTTAACAAGGGAGATAATAATTTTCCTCTTAAAATTTTATTTCAAAATGGCCCAGAGGCAAATAATGATGAGAACAATTTGAGAAAAGCTACCCCAAAATTTATTAGCTTTGGCTTGGTGAAGATGTTCAAAATTGATAATTTTTTTCAAAATACCATTTTTGGATTTGAGAAAATAATAGGGGATTTCAATAATATCTGGAAGAATGGCTAGAAAAGCCGCGATTAGAATAAAAAAAGCCTCCTGATAATTTGGCAATTTTTTAAAAGCAAAAAATAAAGTAAGACCTAAAGCTAAGAGAGCATCACCGAAAATAACTTTTAGAGTATTCCAAGATAATTTGCCATTTTCTTTCATTTCGGTAAAAAGATGAGGATTCCAGTGAGGAAAGAAAAAGTCGAATAAAAAATGACTGACAAAACTTGCTGGCAGAGCAAGAGCAGGATTGAAATTTAAAATTAAATAAAGCGCAATAATTGTGTGTGGCGTGAGTAGCAAGATAATTTAAAATTTAAAATGAAAAATTTAAAATTAAATTCAACATTTCAATTTTTTAGTTTTTTAGTTGTATGCATATGTATTTTAATCTCTATTGGTATAAATCGTCAAATTAGTTATAATTAGAGAATAGTGGATAGGTTATAGGTTTTAGTAAATTAACTCTCTAAACCCTAGACCCTAACTCCTAAAATCTATTTTTGTTTCCAGTACTGTTAGCTTTAGGACCAATTACCATTTCTTCATTAGGCTTTTGTATTGTTTTAGCTTTTATTTTTGGCAGTTTCCTTTTTTGGCGCAAAGCTAAGGAAGAGCACCTAGAAGATCAGGATATTTTTGATCTTATCTTTCTTTGTTTTTTTGGCGGGCTTGTTGGTTCCCGTTTGACTTATATTTTACTTAATTTTACTGATTTTGGTTTTAATCTTGGAAAATGGATCAATTTGGGTTTTAATAATCATTTTTCTTGGTTAGGATTTTTGTTTGGCATGATGATTATGGCAAAATTAATTACAGATAAAAAGAAATTAGATTGGTTTTTTGTTTTGGATTTAGCAACTTTTTCTTTTATTATCTCGCAAATTATATTCAGATTGGGACAGTTTCTAGATGGCTCATATTTGGGACTAGCGACTGATTTACCTTTTGGTATTTATGTACCAGGACTAGAAGTAAAAACTCATCCTGTAGCGATTTACGAAATTATTTTATTGATTATGACTTATTTTTTGATTAAATGGTTTGATAACCAGTATCGGTTATTTACCTGGTATCAAGATGCCAGAGGTAAAGCCAATCCAGGTTTTTTATTTTTGACTTATCTTTTGATGTTTGCCCTCATTGACTTTTCTCTGGATTTTTTTATGCCTCAAACTTGGAGGTTGTTTATTTTTAGTCAAAATCAAATGGTTTTATTTTTTTTTATGATTTTAGTGATTCTGGGTTTTTACAGCCGGACTGGGAAAGATATTGTTCCTAAATTTTTGACTGGAATATTTAGTAAAAAAGAAGAACTAGAACCAATCCGCCCAGCAGTTTCTAGTCCAGATCAGGTTCTTACAGAAAATCATCGAAGAATCAGAAGATTTGAAAGAAACAAGTGATAATATTTTCATGAAAATTCTTTTTAAAAATGCTCCATTATTATTTTCATTTTTTGCTGTTGGTATTATTATCTTTGATCAGTTTTCAAAATTGATTGTTTTTCATTATTTTTCTGATTCAGTTATTTTAAATACTCAAGGAACCTTTGGTATTTTACCGGCTTGGGTGGCTTTTGTAGCTTTGTTTTTGATTTTAGTTTTTTTACTTAAAACTAAAAAATTTTTACCAATTTTTGGTGTTATTATAGGGGCTGGTTTAAGTAATATACTGGATCGTTTTTTTTATTGTGGAGTAGTGGATTTTATAAAATTTAGCTTTATTCCTATTTTTAATCTGGCAGATGCTGTTATTAGCTTGAGTGTTTTGTTATTAATTCTTTATGAATTGAAAAAAAATTAAAGATGCAACAATTTAACCATATTCAAATTATTTACCAAGACAATGATTTGCTGGTTATCAATAAGCCTAGTGGAATCGTAGTTAATAGAGCTGAGTCAGTTAAAGAAGAAACCATTCAGGATTTTATGGATAGTTCTTTTCCTCTCAGTTTTATTAATCCTAATGAAAGGGAATTTAATAGTAGATCTGGAGTTGTTCATCGTTTAGATAAAGAAACTTCAGGTTTAATGGTGCTAGCTAAAAATAACGAGGCTTTCCAAAAACTTAAGCTACAGTTTAAAAATAGACAAACTAAGAAGCGCTATGTGGCTTTGGTGCATGGTAAGCTGGAACCAAAAAAGGGAACGGTTAATTTGCCTTTGAAACGTAATCCTCTCAATCGAATGCGTTTTACGGTTAAAACTGATGGGAAAATGGCAAGGACAGAATATGAAGTCGAAGCTTTGAAAAAGACAGAAAAAGGGCAAGATTTTTCTTTACTTTCTATAAATCTTAAAACTGGCAGAACGCATCAGATTAGAGTTCATTTTAGTTTTTTAGGTTTCCCTCTGGTTTCTGATCCAATTTATTTAGGGAAAAGATTGAAAGATGATTTACTTTGGTGTCCAAGGATTTTTTTACATGCCAAATATTTAGCCTTTTTTCACCCTCATGATAATCGATTAATGAAGTTTAACAGTGAGCTACCTGAAGATTTAACTAAAGCTTTAAATTATTTAAGATAAAAATTAAATAAGTAATTTTAAAATAGATCCTGAAACGTAGGCATGTTATACAACCTCTTCAGGATGACAAAAGTAAATGCAAGACCGAAAAAATTTTATCAAGCCAGAAGCAGAAAAAGTTATTTGTGAACATTGTGGCAAAGAGTTTAATGGTGGAGGTTATCGAGACCATTGTCCTTTTTGCCTGTTCGGTAAGCATGTTGACCTAATTATCCCGGGAGACAGAAAAGCCTCATGTAAAACCTTGATGGAGCCGATTTTAGCACTGCAAAAAAACAACAAATGGCGTATTAAGTATCGCTGCTTGGGTTGCAAACACGAATTTATTGTTGATAGTTTTCCCGATGATAATTTTGATCTGATTCTAGAGTTAGCGCAAATGGTTTAAAACTTCTCTGTTTTTTTCA
>JAAZND010000046.1 GCA_012798485.1 Candidatus Beckwithbacteria bacterium
TGAAATTGAATGAAAAATATTTTTTGAACTCGCTCCTTTCAGTCGCGCCCCGCTGCGCTCTCCTCCCTTCGGTCGTCGGGGCGTATAACACAGCGTATGCGGTTCGGGGCTCGGCTCGCCCCTCTCCCATATTTTTTGCCTTTTCTTTTTGATAAAATAATAATGAAGCGAGCAAAAAACATCGCATACGCCGAAACGTTGTACAAAATCGCTCGCTTTTGCTTTTGTACAATGGACTGTGGTTCCCGCCAGTTGACTCGTCGCTCGCTTGGCTTTCAGCCAGGATCACGACATCATACAACTGACGGATATACTCAATTTCTTAAGTTTAAAAAACTTCGTATATCCGCCGCCCATTGTAGGAAATAAATTTTTTATCTAGTACTAAGATAAAGCATAGTGCAATAAATAAGGCAGAAAATTTGATTTCTAATTTTTAGAGATGGATAAAAGGTTGTCTTTTTCGTTCCATACCTCCACGAAAAAGATACAATTTTTATTGAATTTTATAGAAGAAAAGCGTACAATATAACGTATAACGATTTAATATAAAAAAAATGGCAGAAAAATTAACACCAAACAATGCTGAAACCTCAAAAAGACAAAATCTATTAAGTATGGATGTAAACACTATATCTAAAAAATCTAAAAAAGTTTCAGAATGGCTAAGATTGAAAAACCCAATTTTTGAATCTTCGAGAGATAATGAACGAGGTCTTGAAAGTAAAATAGTTACCGGTAGAACAATATCGAGCTATGAAAGGGCATTACATTTCTCAAGAGAGCTCTTAAGGGGTAAGACTGTTTTAAACTTTGGTTGTGGTCGGTCCTAAACTTCAAGAAAGCAACGTTGATGCAAATATTGTTGACTTGGATTTAAAATTTGATCCTGTTGGTGGTAACTTTGCAGTTCCTATAGTAAAAGCTATTGATTATGTACGATCAAAACTTGATCAATCAGGTAAACCTTACGAAAAGCTTACTAAAGCTAGAAGATATGTAGGTGGTATCGAAGATAGAAAATTTATACAAGGCGATGGAAGGAATTTGCCATTTGCAGATGAAACTTTTGATATGAGTATGGCTCTCTGGTCAACATATCAAATTCCAGATGGAGCAAAAGAATCTGTTTTTCGTGAAATAATGAGAGTTTCAAATACAATACATCTTGGTCCAATATTTAAAAAAGATTACGAATTACTACAATCACTTGCTGAAGAATTAAACTTTGAAATTGTAGTATGTCACCCATTTACGATTGCTTCGGAAATACGTAGTCTCGAAGAAATGGATCCACTTCTAAAGATAGATGGCGTAAGAAGTGAATTTGAAACTTTTTTAAGCAAAGTAAGCAAAACAGTTGAAGAAGATAATTTTAAAGCACAAAAAGATGCCGATTATCAAAATTATATTAATCAAAATGAAGTTGATAAAAGAATTGTTAAGCCAAAAGAAGAGAACTCGAAAGTGGTGAGAATATTTGACGTTCCAGTTTTAGCAACTGGTGAAGGCAGTAGCTTTATGGTTTTAAGAAGAAAAAAAGAATAAGGAGTTTTTGAAAAATGGAATTCACCCCTAACCCCTCTTCTATTTTTCAAAAACGAAATCAAATTTTCTTTTCTGAAAATAAACGAACTTCTAAAAATCAACGAATTTGCTAAACTAAAAGTATCGCTGATAAAGTCGGCGAAAACATCAGATATGCCGAAACGTTGTACAAAATCGCTCGCTTGGCTTTCAGCCACGCTCGCTCGCAACATAGTAGATGCCGAAACGTAATATGAACAAATTTAAGATTGAAGAAATAATTGGTAAAAATTTAAGTAGTAAGCTTATCGATTTCATGGTAAAAAACAGAATTCGAGAATATGGTGAAAATACTAAAGATTTTGAGAATAATGAACAAGAATCTATTTTTTCTTTTTAAAAAATAATGACAAAATAAAAGCGTTTGGGATGCTAAAGCCAGTCAAAATTTTTTATGATTCTAAACAATACCAGATAATGGGAATTGCTAATGTTATGGCCATAGAAAAAAGTAAAGGTTATGGAACGACTTTAATGGATCATATTAGAAACTATTTAGAAAAAAATAAACTTATTTGTATAGGCAACACGCACAGAGATAATTTCAACTTTTATAAAAAATGCGGTTTTAGATTTATCTCTGGCTTAGTTGACAGATTTGTTCATCTGGATGAGAACGGGAAACATGAATCTAAAAATGATTGGAGTGATTATAGTATGTTTATATACGATAAGGATAATAAAATTGAGGAAGTTATCAAGGGTAAAAAAGATATAATCATAAAAATACCACTATGGTGATCGATTAAAACGAGAGTTTTTTTAACTTTGCTTTGACTTAAGAAGTATTAAAAAAAACAAATTCATTATAAAATCAAACCATGATTACTTTTTTACAAGCAATTATTTTAGGTGTAGTTCAAGGCATAACTGAATTCTTGCCAATTTCTTCAGATGGGCATTTGGCTCTACTGCAATATTTTTTCAATTTTAAAGCATCCAATCTAGCTTATGATGTCTTATTACACTTTGCTACTTTACTCGTCATTGTAATTTATTTTCGCAATAATCTATGGGAAATTTTGGCAAAATTCTTTTTATTTCTAAAAAGTAAAAAACAAGAAGATTTTCCCATGATTATTTTCTTTTTAGCTTTGGCTACTATTCCTATCGCCCTGGTGGGTTTTTTGGTCAAAGATTATATTGATGTTATTTTTGCAAATCCTAAAATTACCGGCGCTGGATTTTTATTTACTGCTGTTTTTATGTTTCTGGCTCAAAGCCAAAAACAAACTACCAAAACTTTAAAATCTCTCAATTTTAAAGATAGCCTTTGGATTGGTTTTGTTCAAACTTTAGCTCTGCTTCCGGGAGTTTCCAGATCTGGTTCAACCATTTTTGCCGGACTTTCTAGAAAATTTAATCATACTGATGTCTTCAACTTTTCTTTTCTGCTGGCTATTCCAGCTATTCTTGGCGCTCAGATTTTGTATATCCCAGAAATTTTACAAACTCCAACTGCAGAGCTGCCTCAATACTTAGTTGGATTTTTAGTCGCCTTTATCACTGGCTTTTTTGCCTTGTCTATTTTGAAAAATTTTGTTGTTGGCAGAAAACTGTATTATTTTGGAATTTATTGTCTGGTGTTGGGAGTAATTACTTTAGTTTTGATAAAGTAAAATCATAGTTAGCTTCTATTCTTTTTATCGACTTATATTTCTTATTAAAGTTTTCGATATTAAATTTAAGAATATAGAAACATTTCATTTTATTTTCTTCCAAATCTTCAACATTAATTACAGCTAGAATTTCAAAAACCGGCGCGGGGAAATCTTTTTTATTCCCTGTGATTAGTAAAGAATTATTTGCATAATACATTATTCTGGAAGCTAAAAAAAGATCAATACTACTACATCCCTTTGCTTTTTTCTGATGAGAATATATTCTTGATAAGATTAAGGCATTTTGAATAATTACCTTATGAACTTCTTGATGATCAATAACTGGATAAAATAAAGGTTTTTTAATAAAATTTTCTCTTACTACTCTTTCTTCAGGCACAAAAACATCTCTTAAAAATTCAAATTCAATAAATGGATCAACTAATAAATTAGATTTTGAAAATATTTTTAATATGTTTTTGAAAAATTCATCATCCTTATAAAAATAGCTTAAAAAATCATTATCTAAAAAAATATTCTTATTAAAAAGAAGGTTATGATTAATATCAGTAATTCCTATAAAACGCATCTTTTCTCTCCATATCTTTCCCTTATTTCCCTCCCTTTCTTAATTAAAGCAACCATTTCTTCAATTAAATCATCATCAATTTTTTTATGTTCGATCTTTAGAGATTCATTTTCTTTTTTTATATTTGGTTCTAGATTAGTTGTAGTAATTTTACTATATTTTTTCATATTTATAATATAGCATAACTTTGTGAATTAAACATTAAATTCTGCTATTCCCTATTTCCTAAAACCTAGTCCCTATTTATAATTAACCTATGCTTGCTAGTATTAACTCTGGCACTACGGTTGGTTTAGACTCAGTTCTTATTCAAGTTGAAATTGATATCCCAGATCAAGGTTTTCCCGGATTTACTATTGTTGGGCTTCCTGGCAAAGCGGTCAAAGAATCCTGCGAAAGAGTGAGGTCTGCCATCAAAAATTCCGGCTGTAAATTTCCTAACAAAAAAATTACAGTTAATCTTACTCCTGCCAATTTACCCAAAGAAGGCGCTTCTTATGATTTGCCCATTGCTCTTGGAATCTTAATTGCTGATAAACAAATTCCCAATAAAATTGACGAGGCTATTTTTTTTGGTGAACTTTCGCTTGATGGCAGTTTGCGTCATACCAATGGCGCTTTGCCTTTGGCGCTTCTTGGCAGAAAGGAAAAATTAAAATCAGTTTTTTTACCAGAGGAAAACGCCAAAGAAGCTGCGATGATCAGCGGCATTGATATCTTAGGCGTCAAATCTTTAAGACAACTGGTTGATCATTTTCTAGGCAATAAAAGTATTGAAATTTTTCCTCATCAAAAAATCAAATCCAATCAAGCCAGCCAACTAAGTCATTTTGATATGACAGATATTAAGGGTCAAGAACAAGCCAAAAGAGTTTTAGAAATTGCTGCAGCTGGCGGACACAATATTTTTATGATGGGACCGCCAGGAAGTGGCAAAACGATGCTTTCGCGCGCTTTGCCCACAATTTTACCGGAAATGATAGAAGAAGAAATGCTCGAGGTGACCAAAATCTATTCGATTGCTGGGAAATTATCAGCAGAAAACTCTGCTATTACTGTCAGACCTTTCCGTTGTCCGCATCATACGACTTCAATGATTGGTCTTATTGGCGGTGGCGCTCGGCCAATGCCTGGAGAAATTTCTCTCGCTCACCGAGGAGTTTTATTTTTGGACGAATTTTTAGAATTTCCCAGAACAGTTTTAGAGAGCCTGCGCCAACCTCTGGAAGATGGGATTGTGACAGTTTCTCGTGCAGCCGGCACTTTACAATTTCCAGCTCAATTTATCTTGGTTGCCGCTGCCAATCCCTGTCCTTGCGGTTTTTTAAATTCTAAAACTAAACATTGTACCTGTCTTCCGGGCATGGTGCAAAAATATCGACAAAGAATGTCAGGTCCAATTATGGATAGAATTGACTTACATATTACTGTTCCAGAAGTGGAGGTTGATAAACTGGGAGAAGACTATCAATCAGAAAAAAGCGATACTATCCGTCAAAGAGTTAATCAGGCAAGAAGAAAGCAATTAGAAAATTATAAAAAAATGAACTTGCCAATTTTTTGCAACGCAGATATGACTACCAAACAAGTCAAGCAAGTGTGTAAACTGGATGAGGAAAGTAAAAAAATTTTATCTCAGGCAATTAGTCAAATGGGGCTTTCAGCCAGATCATATTTTAAAGTGATTAAAGTGGCACGCACCATTGCTGATCTTGATAATAAAGAAAATATTGAAGTCAAACATATTGCGGAGAGTTTGCAATACCGACCACAAATAGAAGAATAATAGAATATGGCAACAGTTTTTTTAGGCACCAATAATGAAGGCAAAATCAAAGAATTTAAAGAAATGTTGGCAAATCTAGATTTACAATGGCAAACCCCAAAAAGCCTAAATCTTAATTTTGAACCAGAAGAACAAGGAGATAATTTTGAAGATATAGCTTTGAAAAAGGCTATGGCTTGGGGGCAAAAACATCACTTACCAACCCTTGTTGATGATTCTGGGCTTTATATCGACAGCCTTAATGGCAAACCTGGAATTTATTCTCATCGTTTTTTTACAGGCTCTGGAGACGACAGAAATCAACATATTTTAAAGTTGATGGCAAATATTGCCGATGACAAAAGATCAGCCCGTTTTATCTGTAGCTTGGCTTTTTATGATCCACAAAAAGAAATTAAGCATGTAGAAACTGGCATCTGTGAAGGTAAAATCAGTTTGGAAATAAAAGGAGTTCATGGTTTTGATTATGATCATATTTTTATTCCTCAGGGCTTTAACGAAACTTTTAGTGAACTTGGAATGGAAATCAAAAACCAAATGAGTCATCGCCGAACTGCACTTGAAAAAATGATACCTTTTTTGACACAATGGATTAAGTTATCAAATTAAAACTATAAACTTGATTATATCTGCCAAAACTTTACTAGCCTTTTTTCTTTGCGGAGCTATCTTTGGACTAGCTATTAGTCCTTTTGTCAATCAAAAACCACAGACTATTAACCCTCAAACTACTCCTACTTTTGCCTATGAAAACCAAGATGATAAAGAAAGTCCAGAAACAGACCAAACTACGATTAAAGAAAAATTCGCTCAAATTGATTATGAGCAAATGCGGCTGAGATTTTTGCGATCAGAAAAT
The DNA here is from genome assembly GCA_012798485.1 of Candidatus Beckwithbacteria bacterium. Lineage (GTDB taxonomy): Bacteria > Patescibacteriota > Microgenomatia > UBA1400 > UBA1449 > JAAZND01. The sequence continues at coordinate 6,423 of JAAZND010000046.1, forward strand.
AATAAACCAAACGTTTTAGGAACAAAAACTGAATCAAAACCAAGTTTAGGCTCAGATAAAAATGGTCAGGCAACTATTGCTCTTATTGGTGATTCCATGGTTGACACCATGGGAACAAATTTACCATATTTAAAAACAAGCCTGAAAAATTATTATCCAAATTACCAGTTTAATTTATTAAACTACGGAATTGGTGGAGAGACAGTTGATAAAGGTTTAGCTCGCGTTAACCAAAATTTAAATTACAAAGATCGCAGTTATAACGCTATCACCGCCAGCAATGCCAATATCATCATCATTGACTCTTTTGCCTATAATCCCATGGATAATCTGGAGGATTACAAACAAAATTTACAAAGTTTAATTAATCAAATTAGATTAAATAATACAACTGTTTTTTTCTTAGCAACTATTGCTCCTCTCAAAGTTGATTTTGGTAAAGGACCATTGGGAATCAACTGGGACAAAGACACTGCCTACACTCACGCCACCAAAATTCAAACGCAAATGGAAGCTGCTATTATCCTTGCTAAAGCTAATGGCTTGCCTGTTATTGATTGTTATCATCAAACTTTACAAAGTAACGGAGAAGGAATTAAAAGTTATGTAAATTCTAGTGATGGAATTCACCCTTCTGAATTAGGACATAATTTTATTGCCTCTCAAATTGCTTATACTTTAGCTTTGAAGAAAATCTTAAACTAAAAAAATCTAAATGTAGAGACGCATTGCAATGCGTCTCTACAAATAAAAATTTAAATACCTAAATATTTAAAAACTTTCAAAAAGCATTTCCTCTTTTCACTAAAATTTCATAAAAAAATAGTTTAATAAAGCTAATGTTAGATCAAAATCTTTCTAACCCTCCTTAAAAAAACTAAAATTATTCCTTTTTTTTAAAAAATATTAACAAACAAAATTAATTATTTTGTTTTCAACAATGAATCCAAAAACAACTGCAACTGTGAAAAATCTATTAAAAACTAAAAATATTATCAGATTTGATTGCAATCAAACACTAGGTCAGGTCTTACCCAAGCTTACTTCTAGTCATGATGCTGCTTTTGTTTTTGATGGTGATAAATTTATTGGGGTTGTTTCTCCTTCTCATTTTATCAATGCTCGTTCAGTCAAAATGGAAACTAAGCTCAAACGTATTGCCAAAATGCCCCCTAAATTAAAACTTGATACTCCTATTCAAGAAGTGGCTCATTTGATGCTTACCAGCAATATTCACTATCTGCCTGTATTGGATGAAAAAAATAATTTTTTAGGAATTACTACAATCAGAAGATTATTTCAGTTTTGTTTAAAATATAAATTTTTTGGTAATAATGGCACTATTCTTTTTTCTAATGATAAACTTCATACTGCTTCCAAAGATATGCCTCTATCGCAAGTTTTAGCTTTGATGAAAGAGAAAAAAATCTCAAAAATTCCCGTTGTTGATGAAAATCAAAAATTAGCAGGTATAGTTGCCCAATACGATCTCAAAGAAGTTATTAAAGAAATAGACAATACTGGCAAAGCTAATCGTAAAGGCGAAAGAACGGCAAAACTCACTCAACCTATCAAGGATTTTATGAAAAAAATGGTTTTTACTGTCAATTATATTCCTAGTTTTACTCAGGCTTGTCAGATTATGCTTGAAAAAAATATCGGCAGTCTCGTGATTGTGGATGAACAAAACTATCCCATCGATATAGTCAGTAAAGGAGATTTACTCAAAACTGTGGCAGAAAAAAGGTAGTATTTATATTTTAAGGAGAAGTCAATTCCAATTGTTAATCGTAAAATATCTCAAAATTCAAAGCTAGAAATAACTTAAATTAACAATTTTCCTGAAATAACGGTATAATATCTTCATGCATTTTTGGCAAAATTTACCAAAACCAATTATCGGGCTTTCTCCTATGGACGGGATAACCGATGAGCCTTTCCGCCAAATTGTGACAAAAATCAGTAAGCCAGATTTAATAATAACTGAATTTGTCCATGTTCAAGGACTATGGTGCGGGAAAATGCCAGTTTTTCAAGATTTTCTGTTTGATGAAATAGAACGACCAATTGTAGCCCAGATTTTTGGAAATGAACCTGATTATTTTTATAAAGCTGCTCATATCGTGGCTGAATTAGGATTTGATGGTATTGATCTGAATATGGGCTGTCCTGCTAATAAAATTATTAAAAAAGGTGGCGGTGCTTCACTTATCAAAACTCCCAAACTAGCTCAAGAAATAATCAAAAAAACCAAACAAGGTGTAAATGACTGGTATCATGGTCAAACTCTACAAGATATTGGTTTGGCTTCTGAAAAAATAACGTATATAGAAAAATTTAAAAAAAATAAAAATAAAAAACTTCTTCCAGTTTCAACAAAAACTCGAATTGGATTTGAGCAAAATATTATTAAAGAATGGATTAAATATTTGCTAGAAGCTAAACCTGATGCAATTATTGTTCATGGCAGAACACTAAAGCAACTTTATGGAGGACAAGCTGATTGGGAGGCAATTGCTTCAGTCTCGCACCAAGTCAAACAAGCCCAAATTATTTATCTTGGTAATGGCGATGTCAAAAATAGACAAGATGGAGAAAAAAAATGTAAAGATTACCAAGTCGATGGCGTTTTGATCGGCAGACAAGCTCTTGGAAATCCCTGGGTTTTTGATAAAAATCCACAAAAAATTAGCCCAGAAACAAAACTAGAAACTTTACTACAACACACAAAACTTCAGCTTAAAATCAGAGGTGAAAAAAATTTTATCGAAATGCGTAAACATTTTGGCTGGTATTGTAAGGATTTTGACGGAGCCAAACAACTAAGAATTAAACTACTCGAAACTAAAAATCTTACTGAACTAGAAACTATTCTTAAAAATTTTTTGACAAAAACTGTTACGATGAAAATTGCTAATCAAACCATATTTTAAAATAGCCTGACGATGTTTCAAAGTCCCATAACCGACATGATTTTCAAAACCATATTGAGGGTATTGGGGAGCCAATCGAGTCATTAAATTATCTCGATAAACTTTGGCAATGATTGATGCCATGGAAATTTGCTTAATTTTATCGTCACCCTTAATTACGCTTTGACTGTCAACTATCCATGAATCACGACCATCAATCAGAATTTGAATTTGAGAAGGTAAAATTTCAATTTTTCTTCGCAAATTTTCTAATGCCAAACTGGCAGCTTTACGCACTGCACTATTAATTCCTTTTTGATCAATATAGAAAGCTTCAACTTTACCAATCCCAAACTGAAAATTCTGTTTAATCCATAAACTTGAATTGGTTCTTTGTTTAAGGGTCATTTTTTTAGAATCTCGAATAATTATTTTTGCTGGAATAGAAATTTTAACTGGCGTCAAAACACAGGCAACCACAACCGGTCCAGCTAGACAACCTCTGCCAACTTCATCAAAACCAAGGATAAATTCTACTTTTTCTTTTTTCATAAACAAAATTAAATATTGATTATAAACGCATTATATAGTATTTTAAAAATATGAATGATCAAACTCAAAAAATTTCGAGTCAAGGGATTAAACTTCCCAAACCAATCACTTTTACTGGGAAGACTTTAGAAAATCCCAAAGATAAAAAAGAGTTTATTCATGATGAAAAAATTACAAAAGTAAAACCAGAATTAGGCACTGATGCTTTGGTGACCACAGACGAATTGCCCATGCCGGTAGCTTTTAGTGATGATTTTAATGATTTGGATACAGAAATCGAAACCAAACCTCTTATCAAACTTCCCAAAGAAAATCCTTTAGAAGTGGATCACCCTCATATTGATTCTGCTATTGATAAATTTGAACAAAAAGTTGCAGAAAAAGAAGCAAAACAAGCTATCCAGATTGAAGAAAAACCAGAAGAAATACCAACTAGTTCAAAGGAGATAAACTTAAATAATATTCAAACTACAGCAACTGAACCAAAGGCATATAGTAATGATATTCATATTGATCTTGATAAAACCGAAAATATAGCTCCAGAAATTATTATGACTGAACAGATTAAAACTCAGCCTCAAAGCCAAACAGATGAAAATATTTCTACCGCTAACTATAATCTCAATAATAATTTATCTTCATCTCAAATAACTCCAGCTCAAAATGATTCAGTTAGTCAAGCAAATAAAACTACAACTACTTTAGATTTACCAAGCGTTGAAGAAACTATCCAAATTGAAGAAGAAAAGCCAGTTTTAAACGATAATTTAACACCAATTCAAACAGTAGAATTATCAATAGAAAACCAAACTATTAATGAAAAACCAGAACCAGTGTTTGAAGAAGTTGCCAAACCAGCTGAACCACCACAAATAACAGTTCCCTCTGTAAATATGGAAAATACTATTCCAAGCGAAATTAAAACTATAACTGGAGATACTGAATCCTTGGATAGAATTTCTCAGATTAATACTAAACCAACTAATCTTCCCAATTTGGATAGTATCAATCCTAATGTTATTAATCAAATACCTAAGATGACACCTCCACCTCCTCCCATGCTAGAACCAGATAGTAATAACGCTAATCCTTTTGCAAAAGTAGCTTTAGCTTTGATGGCAGTTGTGGTTGGAGGGGTGGCCGTTTTTGGAGGTTATTATGGCTATAACAAACTAACCAACAAAACAAATCAGACTCCAATCCAAGCACCAATGGAAACTAAGGCTCAAAATACACCTGTTCCTACAGCTACCCCAACTCCTACACCAACTGTCAGTCTTGATAAATCTGCTATTACTATCCAAATTCTTAACGGCTCTGGTACCAAAGGAATAGCTGGAAAAATTCAAGTCAAATTGGAAAATGCTGAATTTGAAAATATCAAAACCGGAAATGCAGATAATTTTAACTATAAACTTACTACGATTGACTATAAAGCAGATTATGAAGATGCGGTAGCACCAATCATTAATGCTCTTGCTCCTACTTATGAAGCCAAAAAAGGTGATCAATTAGATGAAAGTGCAAAATACGATATTATCATCACTATTGGTAAAGATAACAGTCCTCAAGAAGAGGAAACAAAAACCACCACAAAAGAATCAACTAAATCTGCAGATCAAAACGAATAATAATCTTTATGAAATTTAGACAAATTTCTGTTTTTTTCTCTCCTTTTTTTCTTGGAGTATTTTTAAGTCTTATTATTTTATTTTTATTAAATTATCAAAATCTAGAACAAAAACTTTTATCTCCACTAGGAGTTGGTAGCCAAAATATCATGGAAAAAGTACCTTCAGAAAAACCAATCATGGGCTTTCTACCATACTGGAATGTGGGTGATGCTCAAATTCATTACGAATTAATTGATCAACTAGCCTATTTTGCGCTTAATTTTAACCAAGACGGCACGATTGAAAAAGTGCAAAACCATATTGCAGAACCAGGATGGAATAAATTAAACAGTGAAAAGACAGAAACAATTTTTGAAAAAGCCAGAAAAAATAATGTAAAACTAGTTTTTGTTTTTACTGCTTTTGATAATAAGGTTATCGACAAACTTATCGCTGACAAAAAAACTCAACAAACCGCGATTAAAGAAATCGAGACTATGGTAAAAAAATATGATTTAGATGGAGTTAATATTGATTTTGAATATAATTCAGCAAAAGAAAGTCACGAAAACGCCACCAATTTATATGCTGATTTTCTCAAAAACTTGAAAAAAAAGTTAAAAGCTATTAATCCTGATCTTAAAATTTCTGTAGATCTTTATGTCAATGCTTTTATCAAAAATGACCCTTATGATATTCAATTGTTAAAAGATCAAGCAGACTATTTAGTTATGATGGGTTATGATTTTTATCGTCCATCTTCAGCTTTTGCGGGTCCTGTTGCTCCTCTCAAAGCTGACAATGAACCTAGTATTTCTTCAGCTCTCGCTAAAGCTTTGGCAAAAGGGATAAATCCAGATCAAATCATTTTAGCTATGCCTTTTTATGGTTACCAGTGGCAAACTAAAACTCTAGATTATAAATCTGCTACTATTGCTAAATCAGGTTTCATGGCTTCTTATGAAAGAACTTTAAAGCTCATCGAAGAGCAAAACTTAGAGGTTAACTGGGATAATAACAGCATGTCACCATGGGTAGCCTTTGAAGAAAATAACAAAAATTATCAAATTTATTTTGAAAATGATCAATCTCTAGGATTAAAATTGCAGCTTATTAAACAAGCTGATTTAGCTGGAGTAACAATTTGGGCATTGGGCTATGAGGGTGAAAATGCTAGTATATGGGAAGTAATTAAAAACTGGCGTAAGAATAATTAAAAAAAATTTTGTCATTGTGAGCCAGTATTTTACTAGAGAAGCAATTTTTTAAATAATAATTAAATTAAAGTATCTGACTAATTATTTATCATATTATTTATCCTAAATACTTAATACTAGATACTTTATACTATACTCAAAATGATTGTTCTAAATTTTAAAACCTACCCTGAAGTCACTCTTGGAAATAATGCTGTGAAACTTGCTCAAATTGCTCAAGAAGTCTTTGAGCAGTATCAGGTGCCGATTATTCTTTGTTTACAGGCTACAGATATTTATAAAGTCAAACAACACTGCCATCTTCCTCTTTTTGCCCAGCACATTGATCCAATCAATCCTGGGCAAAATACAGGCTTCATTTCAGCTCTCTCTGTCAAAGAAAATGGAGCCAGCGGCGTCATGATTAATCATAGTGAGCATCGAATTGGGGATGAAAATATCCAAAAAACTTTAGCCATTTGTAAACAAAATCAATTGCAAACTCTAGTTTGTGTAGAAAATGCAGAAGAAGCAGTCAAAATTAATGAGTGGCAGCCTGATATGATTGCTCTCGAAGATCCAGTTTTGATTGGCGGAGAAGTGAGCATTGTCAAAAATGAAGCGGGCAAACAAAAAGTGGAAGAATTTGTGGCTAAAAATCTTAGTGCCAAAACCTTAGTAGGAGCTGGAGTCAAAAGTAAAGATGATATAATAGTTTCCTTGAAGATTGGCGCTGCTGGAGTTTTACTTGCTTCCGGATTTACCAAAGCAGCTGACCCAAAAGCTTTTCTAGAAGATCTGTCCCAAGGATTTAAATAAATGCTTCCTGAGAAAATAGAAATAAACAGACAACCAGTATTTCAGATTACTAATAATAATCCTGACCTAATTTTTGATACCACACCTATAGACGGAGGTAATACTTTAAAAGGAAGTGATTCCTATAGTATTGCTTATGGTCATACAAAAGGATATCGCAGATTAAATGTCTCAAGATTCGATGATTATAATGGGTTAATAATATATCAAAACAACGATGAAGAAAATGAAGTATTTTGTGGTTATTTCCCTTTAGCATCTCCAATTCCAGGTTATCCATATTTACAAGAAATATTAGTAGACGCAGCCTTTCTAGGATTTAATGGAGTCACTGTCAAATACCTAGGACATCCAGACAGATTAATATTAGAAAATCTAGAACAAAAAATAATTTCCCTAAGTACAAA
>JAAZND010000047.1 GCA_012798485.1 Candidatus Beckwithbacteria bacterium
AAATCTTATCATTTCTTTCTAAAAACTCTTCTTGAATGGTTCTATTAAATCTTTCAATATAGGCATTAATCTTTGGTGATCTAGGATAGATAAAGATGTGATCAATTTTTGTTTCCTCTTCTAGATACTTATGAAACCTACTTAAAAACTCAGAACCATTATCAGTCTGAATAGAATGAATGGGATAAGTGTAATTTTTAATAAAGTCCTTAAAACAATTATAGGTGTTTATGGATGATAATGATTTAACTTTATAAGCTTTAGCGTATTTAGTAAAGATATCTATGAAGCAATTAAAGTAATGTTTTTCTCCATTAAGATAAAGAGTAATGGAATCAATCTCTATATAACCTGGAACTTTAATCTTAGGACATTTCTTAACCCTTTTTCTTTTAAAATGATTCTTTCTTTTCACCTTAAGATAATTGCCTTTATCAAAGAAATAATGTCTTCTTTTAATGATTTTGCCTATGGTGGTAAAACTAATGGGTTTAAGATTTAATCTATGACAATATTCATCTAAAAATACCTTAAGCTTGTATTTACTAATAGAACCATATTCTAACCTTACTGCTTTAATAAATTCCACAATTTGAGGATCAGTGATCATTCTTCTGGTAGTTTTTGGTCTAGTAGATTTAGGAATCAAACTATTAAGTTTATGATTTCCTTCATACTTTTTCTTCCAAAGATAAAGAGTGCTTTTACTAATCTTAAATGCCTGACAAGTAGCTTTGTATCCATACTGGTAATAAAATGTCAGAATATGATAGCGATATTTAACTACGTCGCAAAGATCAAAAGAAAAAGAGTTATTATATAGTTTCATGTAGGCTATATAATCACCTTTTTTCATTTTGGGAAGTAGATATCTGACTCTGTGAAAATCACTCATTGAAGTTTTCAGTTTTCCAATATGTATCGCAACCTAGACAGATGAATTAACAGATCTTATGTTATAATTTCTTAAGAAAAAAAACTATAACTTTTATTATGATTTTAGTTCAAGATATTAAACAAACCTTACTTAAAACTTCTAAATACTGGATTGTTTTTACAGGCGATTCAATTACCAGCTGTGAATGGGTGCATCCCAATTGGCGTGATATAGTTATTTATGTTTTACAGGATTGATTAACTAAAGTTTTAGATAGTGATTGGAAAACAGCTGAATGGGGAATTAAGGGTTTTAATTTTGCTTATGATGGAGCCACCACCGATGATATTTTGACTAAAATTGATGATCTTTTTATACTCAAACCCAATTTAGTGATTAGTCTTATGGGTGGCAATGAACCGACTTTTAAAATCAGTGTCAATAAATATGTTCAAAATTTAAATTTAATCACAGATCAGATTATCGCTAAAGGAATTCAAGTAGTTTGGTCTAGCACAATTCCAGGAGGATTTGGCTCAAATAAAAATAATGAATATAAGCCATATGCTCAAGCCTTTTTGCAAATTCCTGATAAAAAGAATCTGATGAAGATTGATATGTTTCATCTTTATAAACAGTTTCCTTTAGAAAGAATTTTTACATTTAAATCTGAAGAAAATCCGATTGAAGGAATAAAGCAAGGTGAACCAGATTTACAGCATCCTAACCAGCTTGGCAATGCTTATATTGCCAAAGTAATTTTGGAAAAAGTTTTTAATATTTCTTTTAATCCAGAACTTTATATTAATAATACTTTAGCTGGAGAGAAATATCCGAGGTTTTAGTTTTCTCTTTATTATAATAAAAAATTCTTTTCCCTATTTCTACACAAACCAAGTAACAAAGCACAATCGCAATTAAAGTTAAAATGGTGGTAGTTGGTAAAGGCATGAGGTTAAATAACTGACCAACTACAGTATATGGAATGATCCAACCAATCAGTGTTGCAAAAATAGTAGTTGAGAATAAATATTTACTTGGTCGGCTTTGAATAAAAGGTAATTTTTTAGTTCTAATAATATGAATCACTAGAGTTTGCGTAGCCAAAGATTCTATAAACCAGCCTGTTTGAAAAGCGTTAGGCATGTTGGCAAAAGTATGATAGAGCACATAAAAAGTAATAAAATCAAAAAAAGAACTAATCGGCCCAAAAATGAGCATAAAACTACGAATAAGATGTATATCCCATTTTTTTGGTTCTTGTAAATATTCTTTGTCTACATTGTCAGTAGGAATACTAATTTGAGAGATATCATAAAGGAAATTATTAAGTAAAATTTGGATTGGGAGCATGGGTAAGAAAGGTAAAAATAAAACTGCGCCCAAGACTGAGAACATGTTCCCGAAATTAGAGCTTAAACCCATCATAATATATTTCATGGTGTTGCCAAAGATTTTTCTGCCTTCTATAACTCCATCTGTTAACTCAAGTAGATTTTTATTGGTCAGGATAAAATCAGCTGATTCCTTAGCAACATCAACAGCATTACTGACAGAGATGCCAACATCAGCGCTTTTTAAAGAAGGAGCATCGTTGATGCCGTCTCCCATATAGCCCACAATATGGCCAGCTTTTCTCAAAGCATTGATCACTCTATTTTTTTGCGCAGGAGAAAATCTGGCAAAAATAGTATTTTTTTGTGCCCTAATGCTGAGCTGATGATCGTTGAGATGATTGATCTCATATCCAAGCATAATGCCTTTAATTTTAATTCCTGCATCTTCACAAACCTTTTTGCTGACTAACTCGTTATCACCAGTGATAACTTTGATTTCGATGCCAATATTCTCCAGTTGTAAAATAGCGTTTTTGACATGAGTTTTGACTGGATCAAGAAAAGCAGTGAAACCCAAGAAAGTTAAATCTTCTTCTTCGTCTTTTTCATAAATAGCCTTCTTTTTACTTAGAATTTTGACAGCAAGCGCCAAAACTCGATAGCCATTGGCGCTTAACTCCTCATATTGTCTGATAAAAAGTTTGCGTGATTCTTTATCAAATTTGTAAATCTGATCTTTAATTTCATAATTTTTACTTTTATTAATGATTGATTCAGGAGCTCCTTTAGTAATGAGTAAATGATCATGACCTTTTTTGACAATCACACTCATTCTTTTTCTTTCAAAATCAAAAGGAATTTCGTCAATTTTTTCATAAGTGCTGATATTAACTTTTTCATAATTTTTGACTGCGTCATCCAAAGGATTATTGATACCGGTTTGTAAAAAGCTATTGAGATAAGCCATTTCGAAAATACGATGATAATGATTGCCCATAAGATCAAGATATTTTACAAGTTCAATCTTATTTTCAGTGATAGTTCCGGTTTTATCAGTACAAAGAATATTCATACTGCCAAAAGAGGGAATAGTGTTAAGTTTTTTGACGATAACTCCCTTTTTGGACATAGCCAGTGCGCCTTTTGCCATATTAATAGTCATAATCATTGGTAAAAATTCTGGGGTTAAACCAACAGCAATAGCAATAGCAAAAGTTAAAGATTCAAAAAAATCTTGTTTAATAAGAGTATTAACGGTAAAAATGAAAATCACAAAGAGTAAAATAATACGCAAGATGAAATTGCTAAAATTTTTAATTCCAATGGTAAAACCATTGTCTTCTTCTTGTAGCGAAAGACTTTGAGCAATGCTGCCAAATTCTGTTCTGCTGCCGGTATTAATAATTATTGCTTTGGCATTGCCAGTAATAACATTTGTCCCGCTGAAAATAATATTATCAAGTGAAGTAAGATCATCATCTTTGGTTTTGATTTTTTCATAAGTTTTTTCAATAGGTAATGATTCTCCAGTCAAAACCGATTGATTTACAAAAAAATCTTTGGCTTCAATCACTCTGGCGTCAGCAGGAATTAAGTCTCCGGCATTTAAAACGATCAAATCTCCTTGGCAAAGATGTTCGGCTTTGATTTTTTCTTCTTTTCCTTCTCTTATAACATTCGAATACAAAGCGACTTTTTCTTTAAGTTTTTCTGCTGCCTTGTTGGCCTTAAATTCCTGCAAAAAATTGAAACAAACACTAAACAAAACCATGGTAAGAACAATAAAACCATTAATATGTTCACCAAGAGTAAAAGAAACCACTGAAACTGCAATTAAAATTAGAATTAAAGGATTAAGAAAGTTTTTAAAAAATTCTATCAAATAGTTTTTTTGTGGATGGACATTAATAAGGTTATAACCAAATTTTCGATGAAGCTCGGAAACTTTATGAGGATTTAATCCCTTTTCGGAGGTATCTAATTTTTTTAAAATTTCTTTTATCTCTAAATTAGCAAAAAGACTTAATTCATTTTTAAACATAATTTAATTTAATACTGAAAACATAATTTTCGCAATCACTTTTCTTAAAGTTCAAAATAATAGATTAATGATTTAATAACTTTTTGCCTGACTTCTTCATTGGGGAATTGAAGATTGATTTTGGGACTTAAAGCTATATCGCTTTTTTCCTTCATCTCGTTGAACCATTCTTCTCTTCTGGTAGCGAGGGGTTTGATTTTAGTTAAAAGTTCCTGTTTATTTAATTCTTTAAGAGTAAATTTTTCCTTATCAATAATAAGTTCTTTTTCTTTAAGCTCATAAACAATTTTCTTTTCATAATCCGAATAAGAGAGAATAATAAAAAAGATCAAAAAAGAAGTAAAAAAACAGAAAGCTAACCAGTAGGCAAAAATTTTGTCAACAAAAAAATAAGTCGGAGCAAAAGCAATGATAGTTATACCAAGAACAATTGGCATTTTAAAAAGCAAATAAAAAGCCATATTTGGTTTATCAAGATATTTAATCCACATGATTTGATATGGGTCAGTGCTATTTTTTAGCATAGTTTTAGTTTAAAAGAAAAAAGTGAAGATTGCTATCTTTATTTGGTTTTAAGATAGTCAATGATTGGCTGATCGCCGATTAAACATTGTCCATTTTCATAAAGTAGAGGTACACCAATATTATTCTGATCAAGTTTACATTCTGTTGCCACTTTTTGTAAGATTTTCTGGTTATCTTTATTTTCATAAACTTCCAATTCCTGAATAGGTAATTTTTCCATCAGTTTATTTTCTATAATATAGTCGGTGACGATTTTACAGTGTGGACAAGTACTCCCATAAAAAATTGTAATTTTGCCATCAAGGATATTTTGAGTGGTTGCATTATTTTTGATACATGAAGTTAGGAAAATAAAACAGCAGATAAGAATCAAATATTTGAAAATTTTCATAATACTATTGTAGCGGAAAAAGTTAAAATGACAAATTTTCATTCAAGTGCTATTTTAGAGAAGTAGAAAATTATGTTATTGCGAACACAGTGAAGCAATCTTGAGAATTGCTTCACTGCTTCATTTTTTCACTCCCTGTCTGTCAACAGGTAGACTTGCAATGAAGTTTATCAATCTATGGATTTTGCCAAAGTTTTAAACCAAGCCCAATTTCAAGCAGTAAGCACAATAGATAAACCAGTTCTGGTGATTGCCGGCGCAGGCTCTGGTAAGACCCGCGTGATTGAATATAAAGTGCTTTATTTAATTGAACAGGGAATAAATCCGGAAAATATTTTACTACTGACTTTTACTCGTCGCGCTGCACGAGAAATGCTTGGCAGGGCTTGTAGTCATAATCCCAGATGCTCACAAATTGAAGGTGGGACTTTTCATTCTTTTGCCAATAAAATTTTGCGTAAGTTTGCCAAAAATGTTGGACTTGCCAATAATTTTATTATCCTTGATCAAAGTGATAGCAGTGAAGCCGTTGGTAAATGTGCTATTAAATTAGGTTTTAATGATAGTAAAAAAAAGTTTCCCCAAAAAGAAACCATGGCGGGAATTATCAGTAAATCTTTAAACAAAGGCATTTCTATCCAGAAAATCATGCAGGACGAATATGAGTATTTTTTGGAAACCTGGGAGGAAATTAAAAACCTAGCTCAGATTTACCAAAAATATAAAAGAGAAAATAATTATGTTGATTATGATGATTTACTTTTATATTTGAGGCTTTTATTACAAAATCTAGATTTTAGAAATTATCTCAATCAAAAATACCATTACTTAATGGTGGATGAATTTCAAGATACCAATAAACTGCAGGGCGATATTACTTATCTTCTTGCTAAAGATCATCAAAAAGTGATGATTGTGGGTGATGATGCTCAGAGCATTTATGGCTTTAGGGGTGCTAATCATGATAATATTTTGAGTTTTCCTAAACAGTTTCCAGATTGTCAGATTATTAAGCTTGAACAAAATTATCGTTCTACGCAAAAAATTCTTGATTTAGGCAATACAGCTCTATCTAATATGCAGAAAAAATTTGAAAAAGAATTGAAATCAAGTAGCCATGATCATGGAACTAAACCCAAACTTTTACTTTTTAAGAATGCTCAGGATGAAGCCGAATGGATTTGTCAAAAAATTATTCAACTGAAAGAAGAAGGAGTTGATTATTATAAACAGGCTGTCTTATTTCGTAATGCTTATATCTCAATTGCTGTGCAGGCTGAGCTGAGTAAGTACAATATTCCTTTTCAGATGTTTGGTGGCATGAAATTTTATGAAACCGCTCATGTTAAGGATTTACTTTCTTACCTTAAAATTTTAGTTAATTTCAAAGATGAGCTGTCATGGTCAAGAGTTTTACAGCTTTTGCCTAAAATTGGACCTAAAAGCGCAGATAAAATAACTGATTTAATTAATCAAACAGCTACTTTAGCGGAAGCCTTAGAGATCTTACAAGCGAGTGATTATAAATTCGAATTAAGAAAATTAATCAAAGTTTTGCAAGAAATTAATGATCATGATTTATCGGTTGGTGAAACTATGCAAGCAATGATTGCTTACTACAAAAATATTATAAAAACTAAATTTGATGACTGGCAACTTAGGTTAAGCGATCTGGAAAGTTTAGTTATTGTAGCAGAAAATTATCGCTCTCTTTCAAGTCTTTTGGCAGATTTTGCTTTAGAGCCACCTCAGCAAGGAGTTGCCGGTTTTGAAGATGGAAAGAGTGATGATCAAAAACCGATTACACTTTCGACTATTCATTCAGCCAAAGGACTGGAATGGGAAGTGGTTTTTCTTATCGGGATGATAGAAGGAGTTTTGCCAAGCAAATTTAGCTTGAAAAATTCGGAACAACTTGAGGAAGAACATCGTTTGTTTTATGTGGCTATTACGCGGGCTAAAAAATATTTATTTTTGACCATGCATCATGTGGGTAGAAATGCTGGTATTTTCCAATTTAATCGTTTGTCGCGTTTTGTCGAAAATAGCAGTATTTTAAGAAAACTGGAACAGGAGTATATTGGCCAGGAAAATAATTTTAATGATTTTGACGTGATGCAGGATTTGCCTTTTTAAACTTCTGGTTGCTGCAAATCTTTTAATTTTTCCGCTATAATGAATTTAATTATTAATTTAACTTTATTTTATGAAAAAAATATTTTATCTTTTTTTTGCCTTTATTTTTTTATTTCTTCCTTCTCAAGTTTTTGCGCAAAATTCCTTACCTCTCCAAGTTGGCACAGTGGACCAAATAGACTCTTTTAAATCAAAAATTACGATTAATAATGATACTTCGATCACCATTAAAGAAACGCTTGAATATGAAACTAATTTACAAAAACACGGGATTTATCGTTATATTCCTTATCGTTATAATCGCAATAATTTAAGTTACACTGCCAAAATTAAAAATATTCAGATTAGTTATGCTGATGGACAAACTGTGCCTTATCAAGAAAGTTATGAAAATGGCAATGTAGTTTTAAAAATTGGTGATGCGGAAAAAACTTTTACCGGTAAAAAAACTTATCTTATTTCCTATCGAGTTGAAAATGCTTTGCAAAGATTTGAAGGTTATGATGAATTATTTTGGGATATTACAGGCGAAGGTTGGCAAATTCCAGTTTTGAGTTCGCAAGCAATTGTCTCTTCTCCTTTTGCCAATATTACTAAGATTGATTGTTTTAGTGGAGTAGTGGGCGGCAATGACAAACTTTGCCTGAGTAGTTTGGAAAAAAATCAAGCTAAATTTATCTATGATCACGAAATTAATTATGGCAGTAATTTTACTGTTTTACTGGCTTTAGATCAAAATAGTCAAATTATGTTTCCCAGTTCAACTCAGCTATTAATGAAAACAATTTTAGATAATTGGTTTTTGATTATTGCAATTTTCCCTGGAATTCTATTTTCCTATCTTTGGTTTAATAAGGGCAGAGACTTTATGTTTCTTTCTCCCAATATTTACAATATGGATGAAAAAGCTCCAAAACAGAGAAAGCCACTATTTTACTCTTACCGTAATGCGTTTCATTATGAGCCAATCAAAGCTTTGACTCCAGGAGAAGCAGGGACAATTTTGTATGAAAGAACTGATAATCAGGATATTATTGCCGAGATTATCGATCTTGCCAGACAGAAATATTTAAAGATTGAGCAAGTGGAAAAGAAAAAGTTTTTAGGTTTGGGGAAAGGTTATGATTATAAATTTACTTTACTCAAAACAGGAGAAAGTTTACCTTCACATCAACAATATTTATTAACTCATATTTTCAACGGAAAGGATGAAGTTAAGTTGGAAGACTTAAAAGGGACTTTTTATACTCATATGCAAACAGCTAAAGACAAAATTAATCAGTCTGTCAAAGATAAAAAGTTATTTACAACCAATCCAAGTACTACTAGAGGGATTTATATTGCTTTGGCAATAGTTTTATCTGGAGTTTGTGGATTTGCCTCTATAACTTTAGGTGCTATTAATTTTAGCCCACTTCCATTTTTATTGGCTATTCCATCTGTAATTATTGCTTTGCTTTGTGCTTACAATATGCCAGCCAAAACTGCCGTGGGGACCAATTATTATCTGCAGACTACAGGACTAAAAAAAATGATTGAGACTGGTAAATGGCGGGAAGAAATTCATGAGAAAAACTTATTTATTGAAGAAATTCTGCCTTTTGCTATTGCTTTAGGCGTAGTCAAAAAACTGGCCAAAGATATGGAACAGCTGAATTTGCAAGCACCTGATTATTTTTCGAACACGATGATGCGTAATGTCTTTTTTTATCAGTTTTTGAATGATTTTTCTCAAAGCGCCAGTTCAACTTTATCTTATAATCCTTCTTCTTCAAGGATGTCTGGAGGATCAGGATTTTCTGGTGGATCTTCTGGTGGTGGTGGAGGCGGTGGCGGTGGTGGAAGCTGGTAATAAAATTATATGAAACACTTAATACGCATATTATTAAAAGTTATCTTTTGTTTAATAAACTTATGTTTATTGTTTGCAGGATTAACTATTATCAAATTTAACCCTCCATATTTCAATTTTACTATTTTCTACGATTCTTAATAATACCCCCTAAGTTCTAAATGGAAAAGCAACACTTTGCAGTAAAATGCAAAGTATGAAAAAAATAAACAAACTGACTTCTAAAGAAAGAGATCTGATTGCTATTTGGAAGTCACAAAATATTTCAATTAGACAAATTGCTCAAAGA
>JAAZND010000048.1 GCA_012798485.1 Candidatus Beckwithbacteria bacterium
CTTACCTAGGCATTGGTATTATTGTGCTAATTATTGGCGGTGGATTTTTTATGGCTTTCAAAAATGGTTTACTAGGTAAAACAGACCCTAAAATTATCCCTCAAAATATTAAAATTACTAATATTAGTCATGATAAGTTTACCGTCTCCTGGATTACAACAAAAGCAACCAAAGGTTCTATTATTTATGGTAAAGATAACAAACTCAATCTTACACAACTGGATGATAGTGATCAGCTAACAGGACAAAGCAAGGAATATATAACTCATCATATTACTATTTCCAACTTACAGGCAGCTAATACTTATTATTTCAAAATCAAATCAGGAGAAGGAAAACTCTTTGATGACAATGGTAGCTCTTACAGTCTTAGAACTGCTCCTATCTTAGGAGTGCAAGCTCCAAGTGATATAATAAATGGAACTATCAAAAATGCCGATGGAACACCTGCTGGAAACGCTCTTGTTTATGTTGAAATTGATGGAGTTAGTCCTTTATCTGCTCAAGTTAAACCTAACGGTGAATGGCTTATTAATTTAGGCAATGCTAGAAATAAAAGCTTAACTTCCTATGCTCAATATGATAATAAAAATAGCATTATTAATCTTAATATTTATGGTAATAACGGTAAAAGCAGTAAGGGAACAGCCAAAACCGCTAATGATGCTCCTATGCCTTTAATTACTTTAGGAGAAAACTTTGACTTCTCTGCAAGCAATGTTGTTTATCAAAATCAACCAAGCAATATAGATGAAGAAATCCCAAATGCAGAAATTGATAGCAATCAAGAAAATCAAGAAGAAAATGAAAATAACAATACTACAAATTCTTTAGATGAAACAGTAGGCACAGAAAGTGAAAAAGAAGCTCAATTAACTGCCAATCAAACTCCAGAACAATATCCACTTTTAGACGCCGAAGAAGATAATTATTTCAATGATGAAGAAGATCCAGAAAACTATGTCATTCAAAATGCAGACCTAACTTTAACTAATCCTAAAACTGATTACGAAAAACTTTATACTGCCAAACCAGAATTTATTGGTACAGGTACCGCTAATGGAATTCTGACCATTCAAATCATTAAATACTCATCAGTAATTGATCAAAGTAGTGTTGTCATAGAGTCTACAGGCAAATGGACTTATTCCCCTAAAGCTAATCTTACAGATGGCACTTATTCTATTAAAGTTTCTGATTCTGCTACCACCATCACTCGTAAATTTATCATTGATACTAGTAAAACTGGAGGTAACTTTCCTGCTTTTGTATCAACTCCATCTGCTACTGCCAAACCTCGAACACAAATTCCAGATACAAGTAGAGGGACCCCAGAATCAGGTTCTACTTTACCTACAATAATTTTATTATTTGGAGGACTGAGTTTAATTACTACTGGACTATATTCAAAAAAAATATTTAAATATAAACAGGATTAAAAAATATGGATTTTGATAATTACTCTAAAACCAATAACAATTCCCCATTTAGCGGAAATCGAAATAATGATTTTACTAAACCAGTAAAAAAAATGGTGGTTGTCCAAGATAATGATGAAGAATTAATCCAACCTCAGAATCTTCAACCTGATTTAGTAGAAGAAGAATCTCCACAAATAGAAGAACCGAGAGAAGTAAGACAGACTAATTCAAACTCTATTAATTTTGTTAAGTCTGCATTATTCATTTTGCCTCTTTTTATCATTACTGCTATGGGTCTTTCTGTTCTTTTTTCTTCTTCATTTAAAAAAGTGAATATAGGAGAAACAGCTACTGAAACTAATAAAACTCCTTCAAGTTTAATAACTAAACAAGAAAACAGTCAAACATCAACTCAAGCAGAAATTTTTGCACAAACTAGTACCAGCAGGGATTGTGAGTTTAGTTTTAAAATAAAAGAATTTTCCTGCGGCGATAGTGGTTGTAGTATTGATGAAGATTGTGGTGGTGATTTAGTCTGTACTTCTAATGGCTATTGTGCTGAAGAAGATTTAGAAGATAACTGTAAAAATAATCCATCTGATTTGGCTTGTTGTGGAACCTTGTCATGTAATGAAAGTGGCTGTAAAACTGATGATGATTGTGATAATGGATTAGAATGTGCTATAGAAGATGATGAAGATACTGGTAGATGTGCTAAACCAGATTATGTTGATGCTTGTATAGATAATCCTAGCTATAATAATTGTTGTGAAACCACATGCTGGGGAACCTGTGATAGTGATGATGATTGCGACGATGATATGGAATGCGAAAGCGTAAATGGGACCAACAGATGTGTTAATCCAGATTGTACCTCAGAGTCTGATTGTACTTGTCCAACGCCAACTCCAACGCCAACTCCAACTAATGCTCCACCAAAAGCTCCAGTTCTACCTAAAGCTGGAGGCATCCCTCCAACTTTAATCTTTACTTTAGGAGGTATTGCTTTAGTCGGGTTAGGTTTATTATTCTAATCAGTAAACAAAACACAAAAGCCAGACAAAAAGTCTGGCTTTTTTATTAATCTAGCCTTAAAATATAACTATGCAATTACTAAAAACAATAGAAAAGTTTTTTAAAACTAAAATCGGTAAGTTTTGCCGCAAAAATTACATCACTATTATCTTAGCTGCCATTCTTATTTTTTCTTTTACCACAAAAGTCTATCACGTAGCCAAAATCAAAGATTATATTTTTGATGAAGTTTATGTCCGCTTTACAGCTGAAGAGTTTGCTAAAGGGAATATGAAAGCCTGGGTTTGGGATTACATTGCTCCTAAAGGTTTTGCCTATTGTTGGTCGCACCCTCCTTTAGGAAAATTAATTATGGCAGGATTTCTCAAAATTTTAGGTTTTTCTGTTTTCGTTGTCAGACTCCCTGCAGTCCTTGCCGGAGTTTTAATCAGCTTTATGGTTTTTTTACTTGCCAAATTTCTATTTCCTAAAGACCCACAAATTTGGCTAATAGCTGCTTTTCTTGCAAGCATCGAAGGGTTACTTTTAGTTTTATCAAGAATTGGCTTGGCTGATACCATGCTCTGTTTATTTCTGCTTTCTACTATCTATTTTATGCTAAAGAAAAAATATCTTATTTCTTCTGTTTTTTTTGGTATGTCAATTTCTATCAAATGGACCAGTATTTATTTTGCCATATTATTAATTATTTTTTTATTTAAAGAAACCAAATGGGATAAAAATCTAAAAAATATTACCCATAAACTGGTTAATATTTTTCTTACAGGTTTAATTTATATTTTTATGGCATTAGGAATCTACTTACTTTCTTATAGCCTCTTTTTTACCAGCGGTTATGGTATGGAAAAATTTATCCATTTACAAAAGCAAATGTATTGGTATCACACTGGGCTTACCGCTACTCATCCTTATCAATCTCCAGCTATTTCCTGGCCTATTGATTATCGACCAGTCTGGTTCTGGGTGGATTATCAAAACGAGACTACTTCCAATATTTTTGCGCTAGGGAATCCTTTAATTTTTTGGGTTGGCTTTTTGTCAGCTTTTTTTACGCTTGGTTTTTATATCATTTCCAGACAAAAAAAATTGTTATACTTGCTAATTGCCTATGCTATTTTCTGGGTACCCTGGATTTTTTCACCTCGCTGTATGTTTTTGTACCATTATCTGCCAGCTATTCCTTATCTTTGCTTGATTCTCGCCTTTGCTTTAAATATTATTAGTAAAAGTGATAAAAGACTAAAATTTCTTCCTTATATCTTTTTAGCTTTAGCCTTTTTCAATTTTATTTTCTTTTATCCATACTGGACCGGAATGCCTGTTGCTAAAAATGCTGTCAAACAATTCCAGTGGTTTACAACTTGGAAATGAAAATTAAAAACTTCCTTTACCAAAACTATAAAGCCCTGATTTTTCTTTTTGCTACCTGGGGCGTTTATTTTCTTATCCTGTGGCCTAAAATGCTTTATTATGATAAAAATGGCAATCTTACTTCAGGCTGGCGTAATATCTGGGCAGATTGGGCAATGCATATTGGTCAAGCCAATGCTTTTGTTTATCAAGGAATTCTGCCAGTTTTTGAACATAATCCTTTAATTTGGGGTAAAACTTTATCTTACCCTTTTGTAGTGAATCTTATTTCAGCTTTTTTAATTAAAATTGGCCTTTCTATTCCTCAGGCTTTTATTCTTCCTTCGATTCTTTTTTCTTTCCTTTTACTTTTAAGTCTTTTTGTTTTAGGAAAAATTTTCACTAGAAATAACAAGGAGATTATTTTGGCTATTACCCTCTTTTTCACCAGCGGCGGTTTAGGTTTTTATTATTTCCTTCTGGATCTACAAAAAAATTTTACTTGGAAAACTCTTATTTCTCCGCCTCAAGAATATACGCATCTTAAAAACTTAGATATTTATTGGACTAATACTTTCCTCGCTTTTTTAATTCCTCAAAGAGCTTTTTTATTAGGGATGGTGTTGGGAGGTTTAGTACTTGCTTTTATTTTCTGGCAATTTAAAACTGATTTTAAAAAAGGCAAACTCTGGCAACTATTTTTGGCAGGGACACTAACCGGATTTATTGCTTATGTTCATAATCATACTTTAATTACCATTTTTTTTATCTGTAATTATCTATTTCTGTTGACAATTAAACATTACAAATACTGGCTAATCTTTGCTCTTGGAGTCGCAATAACTGCGCTTCCTTTCTTTCTTTTTTTCTCCAGTCCTGACTTTGGTAATTATCTTTATTTATTGCCTGGTTGGTTGGCTAATAAAAAAGAACTAAACCTACCTTTTTATCTTTTTTGGCTGGAAAATTGGGGCATTTTTCTTCCTTTGTTTTTAATTAGTTTTTTAACCAATTATTTTGATTGGAAAAGTAAAATAAGCCAAATTATTTTTGGCTTTGTGTTAATTTTTATTTTAACTAATATTTTGGTTTTTCAACCTTATGGTTGGGATAACGCTAAAATTATGCTTTGGTGTTATTTTATTTTCTCTTTCCCAGTCGCAAAATTAATTTGTCAGTTTTGGCAAAAGCAATGGGCTGGAAAATTTTTAACTATTATTTTAATTTTTATTTTAACTTTTTCCTCTGTTTTAGATTTAGCTAGAGTTCTGGATACTAAAAAAAATTCTTTTGTAATGATCAATAAATTAGACATTGATACAGCAGTAGAAGTAAAAGCCAAAACTGATCCTCATGCTTTATTTTTAACTAATGATTATCATCTGAATTTTGTTTCCATGCTTACAGGCAGACCAATTGTCATGGGCTATCGTGGTTGGCTTTGGTCTTATGGTTATAATTACGCAGAACTGGAAGAAGATATCAAAACTATTTATCAAGGAAAACTTAAGGCAAAAGAATTATTGAAAAAATATGGGATCCAATATGTGGTTATTGATGAAACTACCAAGATAAATTACAAATCTAATGAAAAATTTTTCAAAGATAATTTTGAACTTTTTATCCAAGGTGCAAATTGCCGGATTTATAAAATAGAAAATCTGTAATTTAAATTAAAAAACACGAGATGATCCGGTAAGATTCAGATAATTTTCACAATCCTCTGGGCAGGCTGGCTCGAATCTTTTATTTGATATCCTCTACAACATCTTACTGAACCAGCTTCTATTGCTCTTCTAAACTCAACTATCTTATGATAAGTTTCTTTATTATCACCTATACTCAATAATTTAGAATATAAATGCAAACATGAAAAACAAGTCGCTCCTTCTGGTGGTCCATATTTAAAGAAACTAATTATTATGCTGCATCGTTATTTTAAGATATTCCTGAAATTCTGTCCAGCTTCCACTTTTTGGTTCCAAAACCCAAACGCCATATTTATATTCGGGCGGAGAGGTAAGAAAGCCTTCACGATTGTTATCACCTTGATCTAAAATAATGCTTATTGGATGTTTTCCGCTTTTGAAAAAATTAAGACCGAAACTCGCAAAAGCTGCATATTCTTTATCGGAAATATTTTTATTAAATTTAATATATTGCATACCAGTATTTTTAAGTTCAATCAGTTTTTTGGGATTAAAAATAATTTCAGTGGAAATTAATTTATCTTTAATCGCTTCCATCACCTTTTGTTGTCTCTGACTACGAGCAAAATCTGTGCCTTCTTCTCCTTCACTATGTCTGGAACGAACAAATTTAAGAGCAGTTGTTCCATCCATATGCTGTAATCCTTGAGTAAAATTAATAGTTTCATAGCGACAAGCAAGGCTGGGATCACCAGCGCATAA
Organism: Candidatus Beckwithbacteria bacterium; assembly: GCA_012798485.1. Classification (GTDB taxonomy): domain Bacteria; phylum Patescibacteriota; class Microgenomatia; order UBA1400; family UBA1449; genus JAAZND01. The sequence continues at coordinate 6,218 of JAAZND010000048.1, forward strand.
ATCATTTTCTTTTCCTGCTATTGGATAAAGCTTATCCTCAAAACTTCTTTCTATCTCAACATCGACTCCTCCAAGCAAATTAATAATATTTTCAAAACCACTAAAATCTAGAGAGACCACATAATGAATTGGCATCCCCACAATTTCATAAACTGCATCTTCAGCCAGTTTATAACCTCCGCCAGTTTCATTTTCTTCTCCATAATGGTAAGCAGTATTAATTTTGGCCTGCATGGAAGCACTCCAGATGTCACGAGGTAAAGACAATAAATAAACCTGATTATTTTTAAGATCAAGAGAAATAAAAATCATCGTATCAGTCAAATCTGCTCCTTCATGATTTCCTCCACCCATGCCAAGAAATAAAATATTAGTTTTCCCTTCATAAGATGGTAAAGTGTAAAGCGGGTCAGTGAAAAAAGTTGTCACCACGGCTGGTCCTTTCATGATTCTTTGCAAAAAAGAAAAGACTGGTTTTGCCAGCAATAGAAAAAGTAAAAATACTAAACTAATTGCAGTCAGTAAAATTAAAACTCTCGTCAACCACAAATTGGCTGTCAATTTTCTTTTTAACTTTTGAAACAATGGATGGTTTTTTATCTTTGTCAGCATAAATTATTTTTAATTAATTACTCATAATGATTATATTTTATGATATCATTATTAAAGATATTCAAAAAGTTTGAATTCCTATTATAAACCATCAAACTTAAAACTATGCTTATTCGAGAAGTTAGACCAGAAGAAAAAGATTTATACAATAAAGTTGTGAATCATCCTCTTCAATCTTGGCAGTGGGGTGAATTTAGAGAAAAAACCAAAACCGAAGTGGTCAGACTTGGTTTTTTTAACAATAATAATATTCAAGGCGGTATCCAAATTACCCTTCATCACATTCCTAATCTTAACCGCACTATCGGTTATTTACCACGCTGTGTGATGCCTAATGAACAAATTTTTCATGCTTTAAAAGATTTAGGCAAAAGAAAAAAAACTATTTTTTTCAAAATTGAGCCAAACTTTTTCACCAAAGCTTACAAAAAAGATGATCATAAACCTTCTCCATTCAAAAAAGAACAAGAATTTTTATTTAAAAATGGTTGTGTATTTGGCAAACCTCTCTTTACCAAATACAGTTTTATTCTAGATTTAACTCAAAGCGATGATCAGCTTTTACAAAATATGAAACAAAAAACCCGCTACAATATTAGAGTCGCTCAGAAAAAAGAAGTCAAAATTATCGAGGATAATTCAGAAACTGCTTTTGATGAATATCTGGATCTTACTTTTAACGAAACTACCAAAAGACAAAGATTCTATGCCCACGACCGAGAATATCATCGTAAAATGTGGCATGCCTTAAATCCTGCTGGTATTGCTCATTTACTTAAAGCTGTTTATAACAGTCAAACTTTAGTCACTTGGATATTATTCACTTTTAATGATGCCTTGTATTATCCTTATGGCGCTTCTTCCTCGCAAAATCGTGATGTCATGGCAAGTAATTTAATGATGTGGGAAGCTATCCGTTTTGGCAAAGCCAGAAACCTTAAATACTTTGATATGTGGGGCAGTCTTGGCCCAGATCCAGATCCTAAAGATCCCTGGTATGGCTTCCATCATTTTAAAGATGGTTATGGTCCAACTCTAATGGAGTTTATTGGTACTTATGATTTTGTGATTGATCCACCAATGTATCAGGTTTATAAATTAATGGACAAAGCCCGCTGGGCTATGCTCAAAATCAAAGCCAGTTTGCCTTTTTAACTATATTATCATCCTGAACTAAGTGAAGGATTTTTTCTAAATGGATACAAATCAACTCATTGATATACGTCAAACTAGTGCATATGCTCAATTTTTAAAACTTCAACATTGGCAGATAGTGAAACTTCAAAACTCTCAAATATTTTTGAAAAAATTACCATTCTTACCATTGTATGTGGCTAAAGCTTTAAGATATCAAGAAAAACTTGATTATAAAGATTTAAAGAAAAACTGGAAAATTATCTGGTTTCAAGATGAGCCTTTTTTGATTGAAAAAAAAGAAAACAATTCGGTTTATTTCAAAATTAAAAGTAAAACTCCTTTAATCCCGACTAAAACTTTATGGCTTGATTTGCAAAAAGCTGAAAAAGAATTATTAGCTAATTTATCACAAAAAACTCGCTATAATCTTAAGAAAGCTTGGGCAAATTTTAAAGCGGAAATTATTTTTGGAGATAAAATTAAAAGCAAAGATTTTCAAAATTTTTATGACCTTTGGTTAAAAAATAAACCATATAACTGGCTTTTTAAACCCAATTTTAAAGAATTGCAAAATTTAGTTACAAGTTTTGGCAAGCAATGTTTTTTTGTAAATATTTATAACCAATGTCATTCCGGACTTGATCCAGAATCTATACAAAAAAATAATTTATTAGCATCCTGCCTAATTCTTACTTCTGCCAATATGGCTTTTTACTGGCATAATGCTTCAAATCTTGAGGGAAAAAAAGTCTTTGCCCCTACTTTAGCTGTTTGGCATGCAATTTTACAAAGTAAAAAAATGGGACTTAAAATCTTTGATTTTGAAGGACTTTGGGATGAAAGATTGCCAAAAATTAATAAAGGCTGGAAAGGATTTACCAGATTTAAACTTGGATTTGCTAAACAATAAATTTTTCTTCATAATTAATTTATATGGAAGAAATAAATCAAAATCTTGATCAAATTAATCGAACACAAAGTATTGATAATCAAATCCAAGAAACAGATATTCAAAATCCTTCAAAAGAAAAAATCATTTTACAACAAAAATCTAAATCAAAATTACCAATTCTAATTATTTTAGCTATTTTACTTATTGTTTTATTTTTTGTTAAATTTTGGCTTGATTATCAAAGAAAAAAATCAGAAGAACTAAAAATACAAACAACAATTCAAACAACTCCCGCTCCTGAAACAAAAACTGAAAAAACAGATGAAACTACTGATTGGCAAATTTACAATAATACAAAATATAAATATCAAGTAAAATATCCAAAAAAATTATCTATAGCCATAAATTGTTTACAAGGAGAAGAACCTTTGGAAACTTCTCCATCAATAATCATTACAGAAAATATAAATGATCCAGCTTCAATATCTTCTGTATTTATTCAAATATTAAATAAAAACATTCTTACTTCTCTAAAATCACTTGAATCAGAAGCTAATCTAAATTTTGAAAATAATTTAAATCAAAATAAATCACCAAACAATTCATTTGAATTAGTAGATAACATCCGAGAATCAGTATTTAAAGAAATTAAATCTTACGAATTTGTTATTCAAACAAATAGTCTGGCTACTCCTTATTGTCTTTCCAGTGTCGAACTAAATAATTATAAAGCTATATGGCTAGAAAATAATAACTATTATTATATAATTTATTTACCTAGCAAAGACAATCTATTTGACCAAATCCTCTCCACTTTCAAATTTATAGATCAAGAACAAACAGATGAAACCACTAATTGGGAAACTTTTACTAGTCCGTATGGAGATTATACTTTTAAACATCCTACCGATCTTCAGTCAGATAATGGAGCTGCAGGAACGGACCAGGAAAGTATCAGATTTACCTATGTAGAAGAATCACAAACTCGAAAACAGGGAATGTTATCTGACGGATATGCTTTCGTAGTTACAAAAATTAAACCATATAATTCAGCTATAAATCAGGCTCAAAGAGAGAGATCAATCTGAATCAAGCTGTAAAGAAAACACAAATCCGGATGCTATTATTTCTAAACTTACAAAAACAACTATTGATGGTCAACCCTCTTGGCAATTTACTATCACTAATTGTTTAGGAAACAGTACGCTAATTTTTAGCGAATATAATGGCAATACTTACAGAATAACATTAACTTATCCTGGTCCCGCTAATAAAATAGAAACATATAGATCGATTCTTGATCAAATTCTCTCAACTTTCAAATTCACTGATTAGCCTCTCATCGCAAATGGACAAATTTCATTGTAAGGACAATATTTACAATTTTGAATACTAGGTTTGGCTCCGAATTTAGCTTGTTTGATCTCTAAAATCGTTTCTTCTATTTCTTTTTTCTTTTTCTCAATTTGTTTTTCTTTTCTGACAGTGGAAACCTTTTTTCCAACATCTACAAAATAAAGAGATAAAACTTCTGGAGCTTTCCCAAACAAAGCCTGAGATGCCATGGCATAAATAGTCAACTGGGCATCTTTATCAACTGTTTTCTGATCCTTAAGTTTTCCAGTTTTATAATCAATCAACTCCAAAGTTCCATCAGTTTTATCAATCCTATCAATTCTTCCAACTAAAGAAATTCCATCAATATTAATTCTAAATTTCTTTTCCAAAGCGAGAGGTCTTCCAATAAACTGATTTCTAAAATTTTGATAATAAAGCGCTAAAGATTTTTTCCCTTGTTCATATTGTTTTTGTTTGTGTTCAGGTGATTTATAACCTAAACCATTAAAATTCTTTTCGTAAGTGGTAAGCAAAGTTGGCAGGTCCATTTCTTGTCCAGCCATCTCAAATTTATGAAACTGCTGCAAAGTATTATGGATTGTGGTTCCGTAAGAAAAAGCATTGTGAATTTTAACAGGTACTTGCAGAACATAGGCGTATTTATATTTGAGTGGACAGGTTTTATAAACATCAATTTGAGAATAAGAAATAGCTGTTAGATTAATACTGGCATCTAAAACTTTTTTAGCTTTTGGAATAATTATATTATTATTATCGTTCAAAAAAAATAATTGTTCTTGTCGACTTTGCCAGATAGTTAGTTCAGGAAGTTTTAATTCTTGTAAAAATTTAGACGGTTTTTTCTTTTGTTTGCCTCCATAATCCAAACCATAAACCAAATATAAATAATCTTTTGCTCGAGTAATAGCTACATAAAATAATCTGCGTTCTTCGGCAGTATTACTATCCTGATCACCATTACCATGTTTGATAAATTCCAAAGGTAAAGGAATTAAATCGCCTTGTTTGCGCGTAGGAAATCGATCTTGTACCATATTGACTAAAAAAACCACTCCCCACTCCAAACCTTTAGCCGCATGAATGGTAAGAAGAGAAACTGTGTCAATATCCTCAATCTCTGCCTGAGAAGGATTTTCACCGGCTTCCACCAAATCATCAAAATATTCCACAAACTCAGCCATACTTGATCCAGGGTTTTCACTATCAAACTTTTTTATTTTTTCAAAAAATAAATTTACATTTTTAACTTTTAGCTCATCTTCAATGCTGTCTTTATTTAAATATTGTTTAATATAACCAGTTTCTTGAATAAATTGATACAAAATTTCTGTAATAGGTTTTTTACTGTCTAAATCACGAGTTTTGGCAATTATATCTACTACTTTTTTAAATTTAGAATCTGTTTCAGCCTTTTGTCCGACCACATCCCAAAGCTGCCAGCTATTTTCGCGAGCCAAATGCAACACACTTAATAAATCACTGGAAGAAAGCTCAAAAACTGGAGTATATAAAAATTGAAATAAAGCAGTTGGATCATAAGGATTAACCACAGTTTTAAGAAAAAAAATCAAATCTCGCACTTCATCTTGATCAAAAAGTCCACGATTACCAATCAGTTGGTAAGGAATACCGTAGCGACGTAAAGCTGCTACAAAAGGATCAAGATGAGCATTAGCCCGAGCCAAAATAGCAATATCTTGATAAGTATAATTTTTGGCTACCATTTCTAAAATCTTTTTAGCAACATATTCGGCTTCTGCTTCCAAACTTTCGACTTGAACTATTTCTGGCTTTATATTTTGAGGTAATTCAATTTGTCTTTGGGAAACTAATTTTTTATCAATTTTTAATTTTTCTTCCAGTCTATCAGGATTATTATTAATAATGGAATTATACGAAGAATCTAAAACCGCTTGATTGCTGCGATAATTACTAGTTAAAACCACTTCTTTAGCTTGTGGATAATGAGTTTTGAAATCTAAAATATTAAAAACATTACTACCCCTAAAAGCATAAATTGCCTGATCATCATCGCCAACTACTGTTAAGTTTGGATTTTGTGCTGGATCGGCCAGTAGTTTAATTAATTGAAGTTGGGCAAAATTGGTATCTTGGAATTCATCTACCAAAATATATTTAAATTGTTTTTGATATTTAAAAAGCACAGATTTACGGGCACGGAATAGTTTTAAGGTAAAGGTAATCAAATCACCAAAATCAAAATAATTTTCTTTAAGTTTTAATTCCTCATATTTTTGGTAAGCTGCAAAAACCTCAAGATATTTTTTAGCTGTTTCCTCTTTCTCTTCTTTATTCTCACTATCATCCTGAACTTGTTTCAGGATCTTTCTTTTATTATCTAAAAAAGTTTGGATTTCTTCTTCACTCACATCTTCATCGGCAAGACGGGAAAAAAATTTAAGCATTGCATGAATAAATTTATTAGGATTACTCAATGGTCGATAATAATCAAGCTCAAATTCAAACAAATGCTTTTTAAAAAGCAACCACTGATCCGACCCAGAAATAATTTTATAATCTGGGCTTAAGCCAATTTCCAAAGCTTCCTGACGCAAAATCCGCTCACAAAATCTATGAAAAGTAAAAATCCAAGGTTCTTCATAACCATAAGGCATCACCTGATCAAGTCTTTCAATCATCTCATTTGCTGCTTTTTCTGTAAAAGTCAAAGCTAAAATTTCCTGAGGTTTGACTTTTTTTTCTCTGACTAAATATTCAATTCTTTTGGTAATGACTGTAGTTTTACCAGTACCTGCCCCGGCAATAATAAGCAAAGGTCCTTTTGAGTGTTTGATGGCTTGTTGTTGAGACTGATTAAGTTTCATAAATTATCTAATCATAACATTTTCTTTAAAACATATAAGATATACTTGAATATGAATATGAATATAATACACACATTATGAAAGAATATTATGCCATAGCTTCATACCCGTATAATCCAATAAAAACAGAATTAGGAAATGATTTATTCGCATTTATACCTACTTCTTTAAGATTATCAACTCCTTGTGCCTTCATACAAGAACCTCCAACTATTTTACTAGAACTATTTACTAACCCTGCTGGACAAATCATCCCTCAGTGTTTCAAAGGATTAAACTTTCCTAATTGGTTGATTAGATTTCATAATTTTTTTCCAGAACTATATTAATTAAGAGTCTTAATCAATTAAAACTTGTTTCGCTCCGGGCAAGTATTCATCCTCAGTCTTAAAGGACATGGGGATTTCTGCCAAGTGATTAAACAACACTTTTTATTTTTTTAACGCCCATTTTTCTGACCAGCTCTTAGGAATTGGCAAATCACAAGCATAAATAAAATTGATAATCTGTCCTTGATGATGTGCTTCGTGCTCAACTAAAATCATATAATTTATCATAGGTGAATACCCATCTTCAAAAACTTGCAATAAATCTAATTCTTCCAAAGTTTTGAATAGAACTTGATCAGCAAGCTGCATATGTTTTTTAATTGATTTAATATTAATATTTTTTACTGCACCTAAAGAACAAGAAACCCTTCCCAAAGCCCTTTCTTGATCATCAAATATTACTCTCCTGAGCGCCAAGCATACAACAAAACGGGTATTGTAAATTTTGAGACTGCTTAAAAGGTAATTTTTCCTCTAAATCTTGATCATTAGTCAAGTCTAAGAAATCATAAGTCATACCTCGAAGTTGTTGCCAATGTTGAATAGTTTGATCCAAAAGTTTTTTATCCATAAAACTTCTTAAAATTTGATTTGATAATTTTTTAACTCCTGCAAAAATAAACCATGTTTATCTGGATTATAAACTATCCCTTTTAATCCGGCCTGTTGCGCTCCTACAACATTTTTTTCACTATCATCGATAAACAAACATTCATCTGGATTTGCTTCCAATTTTTGACAAGCAAGTAAAAAAATTTCTTTATCTGGTTTTCTCACCCCTATTTGAGCTGAATTTAATAGCAAAGAAAAATATTTATCAAGAGTAAACTTTTTTATCCATTTTTTAAAAATTACATAAGTCCCATTATTTATCATTGCTAATTGATATTGACCATAAATTTTGCCTAAAAAATGCCACATTGGTAAGTTTTTCTCATATCCTGAACTAATTTCTTCAATTGCTTCTTCAACTTGTCCTTGATTTAAACTATATTTTTGCCTTACATATTGCCAAAAAAGATCATCATTAGTTGCTTGCCCGCAGCTTTGGTCAATTTCTCTAATAAAATCCAAAAACTGCCAGTCATTTTTTTTCACTAAAATTGGACCAACACAATCATAAATTAAAGCTTTAATCATTTTTTTCTCCTTCTTCCAATAAATCTTGATAATTAAGTTTTTGACCCATATTTAAAAATTGCTGCGAAGCATTGCTATACTGATTAGAAGCATTGGTTAAATGTTTACCCAAAACTTGGAAACTTTCTTCAATTTTCCCATAATCTTTTTGCAAGGTTCGTAAAAGTTTCATCACTTGTTTAGATTTGGCTTCCAATTTTTGACCTTCAAAAGAAAGTAAAATTGTCTGCAAATGAATATACAAGGTATTTGGTGAGACTGGATAAACTCGTAAATTTCTAGCAAAATCTAGCAGATTAGGCATCTGTACAATTTGATAAAAAACCGTTTCCGAAGGAATATACATCAAAGCAAAATCAACTGTGCCTTCTGTCTGATTTATATATTTGGTAGAAACCGCTTTGATATGTTTTTTGACATCTTGCGCAAAAGCAGTCTCAAAAACAGTTCTTTCTTTTTTTTCTGCACTTTTAAGCATTTTTTGAAAATTTTCCATGGGAAATTTGGCATCTATAGCTAAAATTCCAGCGCTAGTTTTGATGACAGCATCAGCTTTTTCTCCATTCTTAAAAGCATATTGAACGCTAAATTTTTGCTTGGGGAAAATTTGTGCAAGCATATCTTCCAAAATTTCTTCACCGATATTGCCTCGCAGCTTTGGAGATTGTAATAAAAGCTGTAAATCTTTCATGGTGGTCCCAAGCTCACTGACTTTGCCAATCTCTTGGGAAGTTTGAGCAATCACACGTGCCGCATTATCCAGTCTTTGATTAATTAAAGAAGTTGTTTGAGTTAAAGTTTCATTGATATTTTTGTTATTTTGGGTTAAAACTTGATTAATATTTCGATTATTAACATCAATTGATTGCTGCAAACTGGAAAGCCATTGAGTCAGAACTTGATTATCATTATTTTTATTTAAAGTGTTCAACTTTTTGTTAAGTAGATAAGTAATAATGGCAAAAAAAATAATCAGAATAGAGAGAATTAAAAAATATTCAACTGTCATAATACAAATATCTTATCACATAAAAGAAATTAATTGTGTAAAATTAAATTATGTTCAAACGTCACAAAATCTACAAAAACTTTAAACTGTTTACTATTTGTTCAGCAATTTTTTCCTGGTTTTTATTAACCTATCTTCTCTTTTTCGTAAACCCCAAGGAATTAACAAAATTCTTTTATGCTCCCTTTTTTATTTTATTATTTTTAGTGATTTTTTTAACTTTAAAAATCTTTATTAAAAAATATACTATCCCTGCTTTTAGTGCTTTTGGCATTAACCTTTTTCTTATTTTGAGACTTTTAAATTTTAAACAATGGTTTATTCCAATAATTATTCTAGGGCTTATACTTAGTTTAATTTATTTCTTTACACTTTCAGAGGAAAATGATAAGCTAACTGAATCTAATTTAAATAATCAAAGTGAAGAAAAAAACTAATTTATGCAAATTTCCAAAAAAGAAATCAATCAAAATTTAGAAAGTAAAATCAAAAATATCTTTGCTCAACTGATTGCTGACATTAATACCAAAGAACAAGCTCAGGATTTTTTACAAGATTTTCTGACTGAAACAGAATATGTGGCGCTGGTTAAAAGAATGGGTCTTATTTTTTACCTCAGTGATGGTAAGTCTTACAAAACGATTAAAGATGATCTTAAAGTTTCTTCTGCCACCATTGCTACAGTCCAATCAGGCTTAGAAAAACAAAAAAAGGGATTAATACTGGCTTTAAAACTTATCAAGGCTGAAGAATGGGCAAGTAAATGGGCTGGAAAAATTACCGGCATTTTTGGTAAAAAATAAATTTTACCTGTTTAGCTTATAAAACTCTGTATTTTAATATCTGCGTACCAACTGGGATTATTAAAATGAGTATAAGCATCTCCTCCTCTTAAAAACACTTCTACAAAAGGATCTTCGTAACCCGAACTACCAAAAGATAAAGCTAATTCTCCTTCTGAAACAGAAAAGCTTCCACCAGAAACTAAAGCTGTACGAATAACTCCATCAATAATCACTTGAACCTTACTTCCTTGTTCATAAGTTATCTGAGATTTACGCATCGTAGTTTTAATATTGCCATAACCATCAACCCAAGCAATACGATTAGTTGGTATCGCTGGAATCTCTTCAGGATTTAAATCTATTCCCAAAATATCATTTTCACCTTTGACAATTTTACCAGCAGCAAGAGGATAAAAATCACGAGATCTAAATTGAGATCCTTGATTGGGAATATTAATAGCTTTCAATTCTTTAATATATGGTTTAATAAAAGAAAAAGTAAAGCCAGAGTTAACCGCTAAAATTTTTACTCCATTTTCAAGTTTGGCGTAAATAAAATGTTCTCCTGCATTTTCTTTTCTTTCTTTCTTATTATCTTTACGAGGAGCAGTATTGGAATAAATCATCATCTTTTCAGGGTGCTGTCCCATGGCATATTGATAAATCCAAAATCCAGTAGAAATCGTATTAAAAGCTGGAACTGAAGTTTCACTGATCACAAATTCTGGGTAATGATATAAAAGTCTTTGTTTGACTTCATTAAAAGCGGGATCATTTTTACCATAATCAGCGACAAGATGTAGAAAAATTGACATGATTTGTGTTTGCTTATTTTAATAAAAAATATTTCATTTATTTATTAAAATAAACTATCATAAAAATTAAATTCTGTTTTAAAAAACTTAAGTAGTATATAGTAATTGAAGATTTGATACAATACCATTATGCAGAAAAATTTTTATCTTACCACTACCTTACCTTATATTAATGCTGATCCTCACTTAGGCTTTGCTTTGGAAATAATTCAAGCTGATGTTATTGCCCGTTATCAACGACTTTTGGGAAAGCAAGTTTTTTTTAATACTGGTACTGATGAACATGGTCAAAAAATTTGGGAAAAAGCTTTGGAAAACAAAATAGATGTTCAAACTTATTGTGATCAGTATGCTAAAAAATTTGAAAATCTTAAGCAAAAATTAAATCTTTCTTTTGATTATTTTATTCGTACCACTGATGAAAATCATATTAAAGCTGCTCAGCATTTTTGGAAACTTTGTGCAAAAGATATTTACAAAAAATTATACAAAATTAAATATTGCGTTGGCTGCGAACTGGAAAAAACTGACAGTGAACTCGTCAATGGTAAATGTCCACTTCATCCAAACCAAGAGTTAGAAGTTAGGGAAGAAAAAAATTATTTTTTCCGTTTTTCTAAATATCAGAATAAACTTTTAGAACTTTATCAAAAAAATCCTCATTTTGTTTTACCAAGCTGGCGACAAAAAGAAATTACTAATTTTGTCAAAAATGGCTTGGAAGATTTTAGTATTTCCAGAGTTAAAGCCAAAATGCCTTGGGGCATTGCTGTTCCAGATGATGAAGAACAAGTCATGTATGTCTGGTTTGATGCTTTAATCAATTATATTTCCTGTCTTGGATGGCCTAACGAAGGTAAATACCAAGATTTCTGGCCTGGGATACAGCTAGCCGGTAAGGATAATCTACGCCAACAAAGTGCAATGTGGCAAGCAATGCTCATGTCTGCAGGACTGCCTAATTCTACACAAATTCTCATCCACGGATTTATCACCGCTGGTGGACAAAAAATGAGTAAAAGCCTTGGCAATGTTATTGATCCAATTGCTTTGGTAAATCAATATGGGACTGATGCTGTGCGCTATTATTTACTCAAAGAAATCAGTCCTTTTGAAGATGGTGATTTTACTTTAGAAAGATTTAAAGAAATCTATAATTCAGATTTGGCAAATGGATTAGGAAATTTAGCAAGCAGGATAATTGCCATGGCTCAAAAATATTTTGATCTTACAGTTCCAAAGCCGATAAGTAAAGCTCAAAATCATGAATTAACTCAAGGAAAAGATAAATACAATGAACTTCAAACTTGGAAAGATGTTGAGAAAAATCTAGAAAAATTCAACTTTAACGAAGCGATTAATAGTATTAATAAATTTATTTCTAGCTGTGATAAATATATTGCTGAAAACAAACCTTGGGAATTAATTAAAAAAGACCAAGAAAAAACAGCACACATAGTCTATGGTCTTTTGGATGCTTTATTCCAAATTACGTGGATGATTTATCCCTTTTTACCACAAACATCTTTAAAAATAGCTAAAGCTTTAGCTATAAATAATTTACTTAAGCAAAATCCTATTCTTAAAGATAGTTTTACCAACATTCAACCTGGTACAAAAATTAATAAAATTAATCCTCTTTTTCCAAGATTAGAAAATTAATTTTAATTTTTTAATTTAAATTTTGAATTTAATTGACTCTCATTGCCATCTCCATATACTTTCTGATATTGAAGAAAAAATAAAAAAAGCTCTAAAAAACGGTATCAAAAAAATTATTATTCCAGCTACCAACTATGATGATGCTCTAGCTATAATGAAATTAACTGATAAATATGCTAACCTTTTTTTTAGTGTGGGAATTTTCCCAAATGAAATAGATAAAATTGCTGATTTAGAATTGGAAAGGACAAAAATTGAAGCTTTATTAAAACAAAAGAATAATAAATTAATTGGGATTGGGGAATGTGGTTTAGATTTTGAAAATATTGATAAAAATGGAGAAAAAAAACAAATTCAATTATTTAAACAGCATTTATTATGGGCAGAAAAATATAAACTTCCCTTGATTATTCATACAAAAGGAACAGGTAAAATCGCTTTAGAAATTATTGAAGAATTAAAATTAAGTGATTTAAAGTTAGTTTTTCACTGTTTCACGGGTTCAAAAAAACTGGCTCAAAAAATTTTAACTTTCCCTAATTTTTATTTTGGTATTGGTGGAATTTTAACTTTTGACCCAAGTCTTCAAGAAGTAGTTAAAATTATTCCTATACAAAAAATTATCCTTGAAACTGACTCTCCTTATCTCACTCCAAAACCTGTTAAAGATCAAAACCCTTGGCCAAATGAACCGGCAAATCTTATTTATACAGCAGAAAAACTGAGCCAAATCAAACAACTAGATTTAGAAAAAACTGCTAAAATAACCACATCAAATTCTCGGTATCTATTTTCTTTGCCAAAATTAAAAATTAGTTAAGATATAATTAGCTTATGAATCAGAAAACTAAATTAATAAGAGTTTTAGAAATTCTTCCAGGATTTGTTTCTTGGTTTTTAATTCTGTTTCCTTTTTGGGGATCTTTTATTATTCCTACTATTGTTGCTTATTACATCATCACTTTTGATGTTTATTGGCTTTACCGATCTTTATTTATGGGTATTGGAGCCACTATTTCCCATTTTCGGATCAAGGCAACACAAAAGTATGATTGGATGGAAGATGTCAACGATTTTGGTGACTGGCAAAAAGTTCAGCACATTATTATTCTACCAACTTACAAGGAGCCAATTTATATTATTAAAAGATCTCTAGATGCTCTCAAAGAGCAAATCTTTCCTCTCAAAAATCTTCATATTTTTTTGGCGTTTGAAGAAAGAGAAGGTGATTCAGCTAAAGAAAAAGCTAAACTTCTTAAACAAGAATATGAAAAATATTTTGGCACTTTTGCCTGTAGTTTCCATCCTGTTTTGCCCAATGAAGTTATCGGAAAGTCTTCCAATATGGCTTGGGCAGGAAAAATGGCAAAGCAGATTGTTGTAGATCAGAAAAAAAATGACATTAAATATTGTACTATCACTAGCGAAGATGTAGATGCCAGATTCCACAGAAAACATTTTGCTAATCTGACTTACAAATTCTTAGATGATCCCCAAAGATATTATAAATTTTGGCAGCCAGCTATCATGTATTACAATAATATATGGGAAATTCCCATTCCAATAAGAGTTTTTTCCACCACTGCCAGTATTACTCAAATCAGCATGCTCAATCGTAAAGACAAATTGATAAATTTTTCCACCTATTCTACTTCTTTAAAATTAATTGATTCTATTGGTTATTGGGATACAGATGTTATTCCAGAAGACTATCGCATTTTCTTTAAATCTTATTTTAAAACTAACGGAAAAGCAAACGTTGAGCCAATTTTTTTACCAGTTTTTGCCGATGCCGCTAATGCCGGAAATTTTTGGAAAACAATGATCAATCAATATGAACAAGTCAAAAGATGGGCTTGGGGAACTAGCGACGATCCTTGGATTATTCAAGAATGGCTTAAGGCTAAAAATATTCCTTTCTGGGATAAAACTTTAAGGGTACTAAAAGTTTTAGAAGATCATTTCCTTTGGCCAGTTAACTGGTTTGCCATTACTATAGGAGCAACACTTCCCCCGCTTTTAAACCCAGAATTTGCCCGTACCGTGCTTGGCAAGAGTTTACCACAAACTTCTTCTACAATTTTAACTATTTCTCTTCTTTCTTTAATCGTCACCATTTTTATAGACTATAAACAACGACCAGACAAAAAAAATGTTGCTCTATGGAAAAAAATCATTACTCCTTTTGAATTTTTTCTACTACCCGTAGTAGGTTTTTTCTTTTCTGCTTTACCAGGAATTGACGCTCATACTCGCTTAATGCTTGGAAAATATTTAGAATATCGAACTACAGAAAAGGTTTAATTTTGATCAAACTCACTAAGATAAAGCCCATCTCCTAAACTAATACTATTTTTTTCTGAAAAATTTCTATCTAAAAGCTCACTCAAAAATCTCTGTTTTTGGCTGTCATAATAAACTACTGCAATCTGTTTATGGTCTGAAGTCGCATCCCAACTATCAACTTTGGCAATATTTGGTAATTGTCTTACGCCTAGGTAAATTGGTTCTTTTTGTAAATCTCCAATGAAATAACAATTTAGGGAATAAAAAAGACATGGCAAAATTGCCATAGACTCATCAGTATAAATTATTCTATTTTTAATTTGAGCAATCTTTTGATAATCAATTTTATTCAAACCCTGATAAGTATCAAAAATAATTCGAGACAACAGGAAAAAGTAGACAAAAAATAATAAATAAAAAGCAGGTCTAAATAACTTAGAAAGAAAATGGAAGCCTAAAAAATTAAAAATAATTACAAAAATAACTAAATATGAGATATAGCGTGGATGTAAAACTGGTGTAATTAAAGCTGAAAATAGATAAATCACAAGAAGGTTTAAAATAAAAATAAAAGAAAGATAGATAAATTTTTTATATTTAACAAAAGTTGAACCTAAACCTAGACCTAAGATAAAAAAAGAAAGTTGGAAAAAATATCTATAATAAATTTGCCCTAAAAAAGTCTTCCCTTCGCTATACCAAAATAAACCATTGTATTCTTTGAGTGATGCCTTGGGATCAAATAACAGCCAAAAACTATGACTTGCTTCTTTGGTCTGTAAGAAAGCGATATAAATCCAAGGGAGACAAAAAATAAAAATTGAAAAAAAAGTTATTCCAAAAATAAAAAGCTGGTGATAATTTTTTTTCAACAAAAAAAGGGTAAGGGAAAATAAAGCTAATACCAAAACCCAGATTACTCCTAGATTATGCGAGTATATTATCAAAATATTAATCAAAATAAACCAAATTAGTTCATTTTTTTTAATTTTTGTTAAAAGTTTAATAAATAAAATTAGAGAAATTAAAGTCTGTA
>JAAZND010000049.1 GCA_012798485.1 Candidatus Beckwithbacteria bacterium
AATTTGATAGAGCAGTTGAAGTTATTTTTTCCAGCAGACCTCATAAGCATTTAAAGATGACGCAGTACTATACTGTTATTTCTGGCCAGTTAGAATTTCACCTTGATGATCAAGTAGTTAATTTAAAAACAGGAGATAAATATACTGTTGTTCCTGGAGTAATTCACTGGGCAAAAAGTAAAAATGGCGCTTGGGTAGAAATTTTTTCAAAACCTGGTTGGACTGCCGAAGATCATATTGTTGTAATAGAAAAAAATTAAATATTAATAAAAATTTTATGCCAAAAGTTATCTCATCTGTCAAAGCGCTTATTTTACACAAAGGTAAATATCTTTTTCTCAAAGAAGAATTCCATAAAAATGATATTTGGGATTTACCTGGTGGCAAGATTGAATATGGTGAAACTCCTTATAATGCTCTGCATCGAGAAGTTAAAGAAGAATTAAATATTGAAATAGAAATTGAAAAATCAATCGGAGTCTGGTGGTTTTTTTCAAAAAACAATAAACATGAAGTTATTTGTCATACCTTTTTGTGCAAACCTAAAAAAGGTTTTACGATTGATTTAACCCATAATCCAGCTGCCGAAAATATTTTTCTTATCTTTGGCTGACTAGAGATGAAGCTTTAGTTTCTAAAGAAATTACTTTAGATGAAAGTTTAAGACAGCTTTTGCAAACTTTATAAAAAAAGTGTTAATATAAATTAATGTCCAAAAAACAAGCAAAAGTTAATTATCTTAAACTGATTGTTTCTTTAATAATTCCTCTTTTAATTGGATTTATTGGTTCTGCTTTTACCACCCCTTATATTAAAACTTGGTATGCAGATTTGTATAAACCTTTTTTTAATCCGCCCAATTGGATTTTTGTGCCAGTTTGGACTGGACTTTTTCTCTTGATGGGCATTGCTCTTTATTTAGTTTGGAATGAAGATCTTTCCAAAAATAAAACTAAAATGAAAGATATGGCGATCCAGATTTTTGGTTTACAGCTTATAGCCAATGTTTTCTGGTCATTTATCTTTTTCACTTTGCAAGTGCCTTTTGTGGCTTTTCTGGAAATTTTATTTTTATGGTTTTTGATTTTTTGGACGATTGAAAGTTTTTGGAAAATCAATAAAACTGCTGCTTATTTACTTTTTCCCTATCTTGCTTGGGTGAGTTTTGCTTCAATTTTAAATCTTTCGATTGCCTTTTTAAATTAAGTTTCTTTATCATCAACTTTTAATTTTTTCAGGTTATAATAAGCTCAAATGGAAGTCAAAGACGAAATCAAAAATCGTATCGATCTGGTTGATTTTATTGGCCAGTCAGTAAAACTCAAAAGATCTGGACGTAATTTTAGTGGACTTTGTCCTTTTCATCAGGAAAAAAGTCCTTCATTTTTTGTTTCTGCCGAAAGGCAATTTTTCAAATGTTTTGGCTGTGGTGAGTCAGGAGATCTCTTTACTTTTTATATGAAAAGGGAAGGGGTCACTTTTCCTGAGGCGATCAAAGATTTAGCCATTAAGGCAGGCGTGGATCTTAAAGATTATCAAGCTCCTCAGGATTTTTTACAAAAACAGCAGCTTTTGGAAATCAATCAACTGGCTCTTCGGTTTTATCAATATTTATTATTAGAACACAAATTAGGAGAACCAGCTTTAGCCTATCTTAAAAGCCGAGGAGTGGGTAAGACTCAAATCAAAGAATTTTCTCTGGGATTTGCTCCAGAAGCTTGGGATAATTTGACCAATTTTCTTACCGCTAAAAAAAGATATAAAGCAGAAATTGTCGAAAAAACCGGTCTGATTTTAAAAGGCAATTATAAATATTATGATCGTTTTCGAGGTAGAGTGATGTTTCCTTTGATTGATATTAGAGATAATGTCATTGGTTTTTCCGGAATGATTTTACCTCAGTTTGATGATGGTAAAACCGGGAAATATATCAATAGTCCGGAAACCGCCCTTTATCATAAAAGCAGCCACTTATTTCCTTTGCAAATCAGCAAAGAATATATTAGAAAAGAAAATCAAGTTATCATTGTTGAAGGCGAATTTGATGTGATGGCTAGTTTTAGAATTGGAGTCAAAAATGTAGTAGCAGTCAAAGGCTCAGCTTTGACTCTTGAACAGGTAAGACTTTTAAAAAGATTTGCAGATACCATTGTCTTATCTTTGGATGCCGATGAAGCTGGCATTAAGTCTGCTAAAAGAGCAATCGAAGTCTGTCAGAATGAAGAAGTGAATGTCAAAGTGATTCGGGTGAAAAATGGTAAAGATCCAGATGAGTTGGTAAAAACTGATCCGTCGTTTTGGAAAAAGCTTACTAAAACTCCGATTGATATTTATGAATTTTTTTTGGAAATAGCCCTGACTCATTTTAATCCAAAAACAGTAGAAGGCAAACAAGCTATTACCAAAGATTTGATTCCAGTATTTTTACAGATTCAAAATAAAGTGATTCAAGATCATTATTTACATAAATTGTCTGAGATTTTGGAAGTTTCCAAAGATGTTTTGCTGTCAGAAATGCAGAGAGTAGAAAAAAAACAAGAGCTGAACCTAAATTTTAAAAAAGAAGAACTAGTCAAAGAGAAAGGCCATAAATCCAGAATTGAGCTTTTAGGAGAGGAGCTTTTGGCTATGGTTTTGCAATTTTATGATGATATTGATTGGGAGCTTGTTAATTTCAACCATCTTCCTTCAAATGCTAGTATTAAAATTTTACAAAAACTAAACCGGGCAAAGCCAAAGGATTTAGTAAGCTTTGCTCAGAAATTACCACCAGAACTCCAGCAGCAGTTTGATGAAGCTTATCTACAGGAATTTTCCAATTGGAATAAAAATCAGTTGAATAAGGAATTGCAAAAAGTTCTTTCCAGTCTTGCAAAATTATATTTAAATGATAAACTAAAAGATCTAAGACAAGCACTCAGGTGTCAAGACAAAGATAAAGTCAGCCAAGAAATAAACTTGGTTTTACAGGCTTTGAAAGCGTATAATTGAAGAGTTATTTAGTAAATTAACTTACTTAGTTAATTATAATTTTTAATTAAATAATTTTCCTTTGCCAAAAATCAAAAAAATCTCTACTAATGAAATTGATAAATTACTAGATAAAGGTAAAAAACAGGGTTTTATTACTCAAGATGATGTATTAGTGCTTTACCCAAGAGCAGAATTACATCTTGATGAAGTCGATAATCTTTATGATGAAGTCTATAAACTGGGGATTGATGTTTTTGAATCTGTGTCTCAACCAGAAGGAGAAGAAGTCGAGGAAGAAGCTACAGATTTACAAAAAGAACTGGAAGCTTTGTCGTCTCTTGCTAATAAAAAAGTAGCTGATCCAGTCAGGATGTATCTTAAGGAAATTGGCAGAATTCCGCTTTTAACCCGTGAACAGGAAATTGAATTGGCCCAGAAAACCGAAGCAGGAAGTGCCAAAGCCAAAACTGCTATTATTAATGCTAATTTAAGACTGGTCGTTTCCATTGCTAAAAAGTATATTGGCAGAGGGATGTCCTTTTTAGATCTTATCCAGGAAGGCAATAAGGGACTTATCAGAGCTGTGGAAAAATATGACTGGAAACGAGGCTATAAATTTTCTACTTATGCTACTTGGTGGATCAGACAAGCCATTACCCGTGCTATTGCTGATCAAGCTAGAACCATTCGTATTCCTGTACACATGGTGGAAACTATCAATAAACTAGTCAGAATTCAGCGTAAATTAATGCAGGATTTGGGTCGCGATCCTAGTCCGGAAGAAATTGCTGATGAGATGGAACTTGAGCCGGAAAAAGTAGTGGAGATCCTGAAAATTTCTCAAAAAACTACATCCTTGGAAACTCCAGTTGGTGACGAAGAAGATAGTTTACTAGGCGATTTTATTGCTGATGAAACTCAGGAAAGTCCTTATGAAGCTACTTCCAAAAAACTGCTTAAAGAAAATCTGATGGAAGTTTTGGCTGCCTTGTCTGACAGAGAAGCCAAAGTGCTTAAAATGCGTTTTGGTTTGGATGGCCGCAGGCCAATGACTTTAGAGGAAGTAGGCAGTGAGTTTGGTGTCACCCGTGAGCGTATCCGCCAAATTGAAGCCAAAGCTTTGCGTAAACTCAAACATCCTTCCAGAAGAAAAAAATTACAAGATTTTTTAGAATAAATATTATTGTGTCATTCCTGCATAGGCTTGCCTACCGGCAGGCAGGCAGGAATCTATAAAATAATATGCTAATTTCACCAGAACTTCAACAAGGTCTTTTTAATTTGGTTTATTTCACCTGGCTTCATAATAGTGAAGTGATCGCTTATGCTTTGCTGTGTGTTTTGATTTTAATCTTCCAGTTTGTAAGACCTAAAAGAAGCAACTTACTTTTTTTTGTCGGTTTTTTAGCTTTGCTTATTCAGTTTGAATATGTCAAACATATTGCTATTCCTTTACAGGAGCAGACTTTACAGACAGTCATGGAGCAAGGAGCTGCGGCTGTGAAATTTCAAAAACTGACTGATATTTTTTTCCAAAAATTGCTTCCTTTGGGGTTATATCTTTTCGGCTGGGGTAGTGTGGCTTTGGCAATTTTTTTTAATTCGCAAAAAAATAAAGAAAAAGATACTGACAAGCCTGAAAGCAAATGATATAATTTCTAATGTTATTTTGATTTTGCACCTTAAATTGCGTCTTGATAAAATTTGAAATTTTGCTTTTTTAATTTTAAATTAATAATATTCCCCGACCAGCCTGCAAAAGCTATCGCTTTAGGATTGCTGGCAGGTAGCTCAAGAATTTTTTTTAGTATTAAAATAAAAGTTCGAGTCCAAGGTGGGGAGCTGAATGTGATTTTTTAGACAAGCAGAAACAAAATGAGAAGAATAAGCTAAATTTAAAATTTAGAGAGAAACTTAAAAGGTTAATATTCCCCGATAGCTCAACGGTAGAGCGCCCGCCTGTTAAGCGGTAGGTTCCAGGTCCGAATCCTGGTCGGGGAGCCAAAGTTGACGAGAAGCATAATTTGCGATTACATCAAAGGGTTTTTGATAGTCAAATCGGACTTTTTTACCTTCTAACTCTAAGTTCTGAAGTGTTAGCTTTAAAAATAGTCTTTTTTCTTGTAGTTCAGAACTTTCAAACAATTCTCTTGCTTTAGACGCTAGTTTTAGTAGATATTCTGAAGTTATATAGTATTCTTCATCGGCAAAATGTAACTTAGCTAATTGTTTGTTAACATCCTTTTGTTTTGCCCGATACTCTTTACGCTTTTTATCATAGAAACTCTCAGTAATACTCCCATCTAACTTATCTTCATACATTTTTTCAATGCGGTCTTCATATTTTTGATACTCGGCATTGTAGCGTTCAAGTAAGTTCTTATGAAATTCGGATTTATCTTTATGGGTAGCTTTAAGTGTTTCTACTATGTCATCTACTACCTTCTGAGGCATTTTAAGGCTCTCAAAAGCCTGTGATAGCTGTTTGGTTAGCTCTTCCTCTCTTAGCCATTCTGCTCCGTGTTTGCCGTTGTATTGAGTGCAATGGTAATAATGATAAGTTTTACCGCTCTTCTTAGTTTTCTTCTCTGGGGTTATTAGGCAACCACATTCAGCACATTTGATTAAACCACGATATAAGAAAGGCAAGCCAGCGTATTTGAAATGTTTTTTATGGTGTCCTGCTTTAATCTCTTGGACTTTATCAAAAATTTCTCTAGTTATTATCCTGTCGTAGTTGTGGGGATATTCTTTCTCGTTGTAAACCATTGTCCCGCAATAAAAGGGATTTTTAAGGATTGCGTCAATATAACCTTTTGAAAAATCAACATTAAACTTCTTTTTAAGTTCAGCTCTTATTAAGTTCATTGAATAAGCATCTGTCGCATACCATTCAAACATTTTTTGGACTACTTGAGCTTCAAGTGGCTCTATCACAATCCATTTACTACCATCTTCTTTATCTATGTTTCGGTAGCCATAAGGAGCTTTGCCTGGCCAAATACCGCTGCTCCTGAGCCCTTTTTACATTATCACTAATTGCGTCAGAGTAGTATTTTGCCAAACCTAAGCTAATACTAAAATGGAATTTTTCAGCGGCAGAGATTTTGCTATTTATGACTTGTCCTTCAGAAGGGAAATGAAGCTCTACTTCATCTTTTAAGGCTTTTTCGTATAGTTCGGACACTCTTTTATCAAAGACATTTCTAGAAAGCCTATCAACCTTATCAAAACAAACGACCACAACTTCCTTTTGGTTTAAAACAAAGTCAAGAATTTTGTCAAAATCGTTCCTTTTGGTTTTATATGCACTTTCGTCAAAACTAAACTGTTTGATAATTTTATATCCCTTTCCCTAAGTTCTAAATGGAAAAGCAACACTTTGCAGTAAAATGCAAAGTATGAAAAAAATAAACAAACTGACTTCTAAAGAAAGAGATCTGATTGCTATTTGGAAGTCACAAAATATTTCAATTAGACAAATTGCTCAAAGA
>JAAZND010000006.1 GCA_012798485.1 Candidatus Beckwithbacteria bacterium
TGAAACATTTCAATTACTGGAGCTTCTGGATTACTACTATTTGGTGAAGTTAAGAAAGTTTTTTCTGAAAAAGGTTTTTTTTGTAAATAATAAGGAACAGGAGTAATAAGCTGTTGCCACACATGTTCAGAAATGTATGTTAAAGTGTCGTATCTGACTTGTCTTGCTCCATCTTCTCCAAAATTGAGAATTTGGGCAATAGCAGCTTCAATATTGTAGCCTATTGGAGGTGCTACAGTTTGTTTTTCTTTTTTTCTT
Source organism: Candidatus Beckwithbacteria bacterium (assembly GCA_012798485.1). Classification (GTDB taxonomy): domain Bacteria; phylum Patescibacteriota; class Microgenomatia; order UBA1400; family UBA1449; genus JAAZND01. The sequence continues at coordinate 259 of JAAZND010000006.1, forward strand.
TGTAAGTCCCGTAAAACAAAGTCGATGGCTTCTTGATCAAAATTTGGAGCTAATAGTGGATGAGGAATTGTGTGAATTTTTTCTCTTTGTAAAAATTGTAGTGCTTGGGCTACAGATTTTTGATTGTAGATTGTTAGAGTATGAGTTGAAATTTCTGCTGTAAGCACAAAAAACGACTTCGTCCGATGTAACGTCGGGCAAATGAAGCCTCAAACACAGGGTTCTGACTTTTTGTTTTTTATGTCATTCTGAACTTGTTTCAGAATCTAAAAAAACAAATCCACAGTTGCGACACAGTTTGGGAATTGCACCCAATTCACCTGTTTGATTTGTTAAGTGGTTTTAAAATAGCGTAAAAAAATCTAAGTTGCAAGCAGGAATTTGAATATAAAATTAATCGAGAAAACTTTCAAAAAATCTCTTGATTTGTTTCAAAAATTAATTTTATAACTAAATATAGAATAAAAAATTTATTAATTCTGGGAAACCAGAATTAGCTTTATTATTTAAAATCAAAAAAGGAGTTTTATATGGATAATCAACAGAATATTTCCCCAGCCATAAATGAGTTTTTAGACAAAATTATTGATGAAAAAAAATACGAGAATTTGCTTCCTGAAGTCAGAGATCAAATCAAAACAGATCTTCAAGATCGAGTTAATCAGTATCTGAATGCCAGACTGATCAATAAACTTGATGATAAACAAGTTGAAGAGCTCCAAGAGCTTTTGAAACAAAAATCTGAAGTTGAAGAGGTTAATAAATTTTTTGAAGATAGAATACCAAATTTAAAAGAAGTGATTGCCGCCTCTTTATTAGATTTTAGAAAAATTTATTTAGGTCTTAAATAAATTAAAAAATATGACAGAAAATGAAAATCTATCAACAGATCTAGATATAAGAGAAGAATCTTTACAAGATTATCAAGATGAATTAGAAAAATTTAGATTAACTGTTTTTAAGGGTTATGGAATGACAGAATTTCAGGATGAAACAAAGTTGATGGCAGCAAGAGCAAATGGAATTTATGACAAAATTGAACATTTTATAAATGAAGTGAAATCTGATAAAGATTTGGATAATGATGTGAAAGAAAGATTAGCCAATCAGGCAGCAGAAATTTTGATTGTAATGCAAGGACACTTAAAAAAAGATGATCTAAAACCAATTGAAAGATTGGATGAAGATCTTCAAAGAGATGATATAGAAGATTATCAAGAGAGATTAAAGAAGTTTGCTAGTTTTAAGGATCAATTTTTAGCTTATGATTCTAAGAATGTAAAAAGATATAAATCTCAGGCAGATATTTTCATTAAAAAAATTGAAAACTTAAAAATGGAAATAAGTACTGATTTTTTAGACACTGAACCAAAGGAATTATTGCTTAAAGAAGCAGATGAAATTATACAAGCAATTAAGACTAAATTAGAAGAAGTAGTAGTTCCAGCAGCTGAAACAGAGACAGATAAACCAGTAGAAGTAGAATTAACCGAAGCACAAAAAGCTACGATAGATGCATGGCTTAAAGATTATAGATTAAATGAATATGGAAATACTATAGAAGACCAGTTAGTTTACATATCAGAAGGTCCTTTATGGGACCCTGAAAAAGGTATAAAGCGTGATCGTTATCAATATCTTCTTGGGAAATTTCCAGATTTATTAAATCTAATTAATAAGAGAGAACCAGCTTTTATAAATGGCACTTTAAGATGGCCAAATTCAAATCCAAGACCTGGATTCGATTCTGAAGGGAAGAAAATCTCTAAATTAGAAAATTTGTCTTTGGCAGAATTAGTAGAACAGGAAAGAAATAGATTGTTAGGAGTTTTGGGAAAGCCAACTGGAAGAGTTGAAAAAAATAAAGGGGAAGAAAATTTTGCAAAAAAACAGACTTTAGTAACTAAAGAAGAACATTCTTTTGAAACTAAAGCAACAGGAGATGAAGGAAGTGGACTTTTAAGGGATAGAGATCATGCAGAGCTGGAGTTAGATCAATTAGAAAGAGTGCAAAAGGGTCCAGCAAAAAGCATTGATAATGGAAAAAAGAGACTTGAAAAAATTGATAAACAAATTAGAGAATTAAGTTCAAGTTTACAGGAATTGGAGAAGTGGGAAGATAAAGAAATACAAATTAAATTAACAAAAGACTTAAGAAATTTATCGGAACTTATAAGTCAATTAACTGTCACTGAACAATATGTTGTTGATAAAGGTTTAACTCAAGCAAAAGATAATCTAGATTATGTTGAACTTTTAAAAAGAAAAGAAGAATTGGAAGATCAGTTATATAGATTATTTCCTATAGATTTGATAGAAGTAATGAAATTAATGACAACTGGAAAATCTTTAGAAGAAGCTATCAAACAACGCTTCGGAGAAGAAAAAGACTGGGATACTGCCAATTATCACCTTCAAACCAAAACTAAAGTCAAATTTATCAAAGCAATTTTAGAAAAAAAAGAAGGAAGTTCTAGAGAAAAAATAGAAACTATAGTAGATGAAGTTAAACCTTTATTAAATGCTCCAGAATCAAGTAGAAGTTTAGGTAGAGATCAAGGTGGTCCAGATGAACAGTTTAATTACAATGTAGGAGATAGCGATCCAAAGGAAAATGAAGATGGTTTATATGATGAAGGGATGATTCCTCCTAA
>JAAZND010000050.1 GCA_012798485.1 Candidatus Beckwithbacteria bacterium
TATATCTTATCAAATGACTTAAGCTTTACGTTTTTGTGCTCATTGATTGCATTCATCCCTCGCACTTACAGTGCGGGGTTTTCTGCAATGGTTATAAAAAAACTCCCTTTACGGGAGTCAAAAATCACAAAATTATCTCCCGCTTTTCTAGCAGCCTAAAAGAAGAAGGAGAGATAAAGTTTGTTTTTGTTTATTCATCCTTACTATCTTACCAAAAAGCTTTAATTTGTCAAAATTTAAAAATCAAATTCTATTGGATCAACATAATAAGGCAAAGATTGACCATCACTATCTAAAATTAAAATGCTTAGAATCGGTAAATTATTAGTATCAAACAAAACCGTTTCTCCAAGTTTATTATTGATATCCTCATCATGCCTTTGCTCAGCTATCTCGTCATCTCCTGTCCATACAACCACTTTTTTAATTCTAGAAGCATCAGCAACATAAATTTTAGTCTCATCTTTTCTCAGCTTAATTGAAGTATTTTGATCATAAATTACCATTGGTTTACTTTTGGTAACTGGGTGATCACCAATTTTTATTACCACGTAAGCGCCGGTTTTTACCCCTTCTGGAATATAAGCTTGAATAACATCATCATTCCAAACATCTATTTGCGCATCACTTAACTCGACCCCACCAATAGTTAATTTTTTCTCTTTAGGATTAGAGCCAAAATTTTTACCCTGAATCCAAACTATATCTCCAACCTTACCAACCCATGGAAAAACTCTGCCAATTGCTGGAGGATTTTCTGGAATAGGCCCTTCTGGAGTTTTTTCTTGCTGCATTACTTCTGGTTTTTCATAAGCTGCTCTAGAACCAATTCTGGTTTGCTGCTGGACTAAATATACAGCTACAGGAACAGCTAATAAGATAGCTACGAAAAATGTTATTCCTATAACTTGCTTGAAAGAAAGTTGATCAAAAGTCTGCAAAAAAGACATGGTTATTTTTCAATTTTAAAATATCTAATTTTTTTTATTAGACTAAATTGAAATTGAAATTAATATATATTATTCTCTAATTTCGATTTTCTTTTCATTATGGTTAAAATAAACACTATAATTTTCAAAAAAACCTTTCCTGCCTAACAAATATTTAGTTCCTGAACTTTCAGTAAAAACCACTGGTATCGTAACATCTTTTCCTCCTAAAAGAAGAGTCATTTCTCCTTGATAGGCAAAACTTGTTGTCCCTCCATAACCTTTAAAAGTAGATCTTTTCATCATGGCTAAATCTTTTCCCATTTTTTCTGCCCATTCTCTAGGCAAAGAGGAAATCACTGCTCCACTGTCTAGAAGAAATTCACATTCTTCATAAACATCAGATTTATTTTTGACCTGAACAGGAATAATGGGTTCAAAAACTGTCCCCAGATCTGACCAATTAACATTGGTCATTGCTACTGATAATAGCACTTTTTTAGCCTGTTGATAAGTTCCTTCTTCTGCTTTAGCATTTATATATAAACCAATGCTAGCAGTGATTAAAAGAGGAATTATAATAATAACCAAAAGCTTGACTAAACCTGAGATTGATTTTTTTGTGTTTAAATTGATTTTGTCTTCTTGAAAAGTTTTGCCTGCTGCAGAAAAATTAAAACTGGTAGTTTCTAGAGGCTGATTAAGCTGATTCTGATTCCACTGATCAAAAGATTGATTAGAATTAGAGTTAATCACAGAAGTAGTTTGTGAATTCCCTCCAAGTAGTTGCGAGTCATCATTTATGAATTGATTAAAATTTTGAGTCATAATTATAGATTACAAAAAAGAAAAATTATTTTCAAGAATCTAAAATCAAAGCTTTAAATTTAGTACATATTTTTTATTCTAAATAAATCATACATAAGCATATTTAAACTTGCTTAAACTATCTAATAATATTTATATATAAACTTATATATCTAAATATAGAAAATATTTATCCCTATTATTCTCCATATTGACTTTTATTTTGTTTTTTTAATATAGTAATAAATGAGCACATTTTCTCTGCATAAATAGCCAATTATATCCTTAGGAGAAAAGATGCGGGAAAAAATTGTGCGGGAAAAAATTAACTAAAAAAAATGAATACAAGTTTAAATATTTTAGAAATTAAAAACAATTATTTCAAATGGTTAAAAGAGCAACCATTATCTCTTAATGAAGAAGAGCAAATAAAAACCAGTTTAGAACATTTTCTAAGCTGGTTAAAAACACAAAATGACCAAAATTTAAATGTTGAAAATTTTGATAATTATTTAAGCCTTCTCAAAACACGCAGTTATACTAAAACTGATATTGATTTAATCAGTAATTCTTTAAAAAAATTTGCCAAATTCTTAAATGAGGCAGATTTGGATAAATATGATTTAGCACAAAAATTTGAAGTCAGTACAAAATTTCAAAACTCCAATAATTTGGGGCAAGAATCTATTTTTGATCAATTTTCTAAAAAGCTCTCTAAAGATAAACTAACTCAGAATACCATTAAAAACTATATTTATGACTGTGAACAATTTTTTGCCTGGTTGAATAATTATGAAAAAGGCATTGAAATCAACATTTGAACTTCAAAAATTATCAATAATTATCAAAATTATTTACAATTCAAATTAGCTCTAGCCCCTGCTTCGGTAAATAGAAAATTAGCGAGTTTAAAAAAATTCTTCACTTGGGCAGTTGAAGAAAAATTATTTTTAAAATCCCCGTTTGATACCACAGAAATTAATGCCAATAATATCGATAAGTTAATTGATCCCATCAATTTTAATAAAAAAGAAAAATTAAAACTTTCTAAATATCAATTTATTTTTACTTTGGGCATTGTTATAGTTTTATTTTTAATTGCTATTTTAAGGCCTTGGACGCTTATTTTCCCTCAAAAAAGTCTTGAACAATACCTCGCTGAGATTAAACAAGCACAAAATCAAACCAACATTACTCCAGAACAAAATAATTGGATTATAAAATTTTATGGCCAAATTAAAGATAATAATGGGAAACTTTTAACTGATAAATTGGATAATGTCGTTTTTGGAATTTATCAAAATAAAATTGATAATCAACCACTTTGGACTTCAAAATCATGGAATTTAACTCCAGATGAAAAAGGCTATATTATTGCTAATCTTGGCAGTCAGACTGAAGCAGATAACCCTATCAGTAGTCGTATTTTTTTTGAAAATCATGAATTATTTTTAGGTATAAGTATTAATAATGAGGATTTATTTCCTAGAAGCCGTATCTCTACTGCTACCAAAGCTGGAGATAGCTGGCTAGTTGGCGGTTATGAACCTGCTACTGAAGCTGGTCCAAAACAAATCCCTGTTATCAATCAAGATGGAGAAATAGTTTTAACAGCAGAAACTTCTAAAATAAAAACAACAAATGGAAGTATTGGTATTGAAGGTAAAGCTGTCACTATCTCTACTCCTTTTGATAGTGAAGAAAATATCACTATTTCTCCTCTTGGAGGTGGTATTGTAGAAATTATTGGGACTAATTCTTCTAATGATACTTTCAAGGTATACAACACTCAATTAACTTCTGATGCTCTTATTAAAGGAGAATTGGAAGTGGATAATACTACTGCTAATTTATTGGAGTTAAGTTCTGGTTCTAGTACCAATTTACAGACTAAATTTTCTGTCAGTGCTTCTGGTAATGTTGATATTGCCGGCAATCTAAATATTAATAATAATTTAAACGTTAATAGCATTACAAGTCAAACGATTAATACAAAAGGAACAGTAACTGATAATCTTCTAGTTAATAAACAAGCTAGTATCAGTGGAGATCTTAAAGCAAACTCTTTAACTATCGACAGTTATAGCCTTGATAAAACAGAATGGAAATTCCTTGATGACATAAATCAAAGCCTAAAAACAACTGATTCACCTACTTTTAAAGATTTAACTATCTCTAATCCCAGTAATATTTATAAACTATCTCATGACTATTTTGTTGATTTTGTTGCTAACGAACATATTGATTGGACCAGTACCGATGAAGATTTAACTACAACTGGAACTTTACAAGCAGCCGATCTAACACTCACTAGTCCTTCTAGTATTTATAACTTATCTCATGATTTATTCACCGATTATATTGCTAATGAACATATTGACTGGACTAATACCAATCAGGATCTGATGACAACTGGCAATATTACTATTGGGGCTTATACTCTTCCAAATACAGATGGAACAGCTAATCAAGTTTTAAAAACCGACGGAGCTGGAACTTTAATTTGGCAGAATGATATTGACACTAACACTACCTATTCTGCTAGCAATGGTTTAACTTTAAATAGTTCTAATCAATTTAAATTAGGCGGACCAATTACTGAAAATACACGTCTCTATAACACAAATTACGATTATTTATTTTTAAATACTGCCAATGGTAATGTGGGAATTGGAACTACTAACCCCTTAGCAAAATTAAATATAGATCAAAATGTCCTTATAAGTGGAAGTTATGCTTATTTAAATTTTGGTTCCTTAAGTTCTCAAAATGGTTTTGGAATCAGAAATAATAATGGGGTTGTTGAATTTAAAAATCAAGGTGGAACATGGTCTGGTATCGGTGGTGTTGGAGGAGCCTCTTTATTTACTGACAGCGGTTCTTTAACTTATCTTACCGCTTTTAATGATGATCTAGCTTTAGGAGGAACCACCACTAGTTCACCGTTTTATTTTAATGCAACCAATAATCTACTTACTTTAACTAATAATACTTCCGGTTCATCATTTAGAGTAAATGATGAAGCTAACGACTTATCTCCTTTTCTTATCGATAATAATGGTAATGTTGGTATTGGGATCATTTCTCCAGATTATAAATTACAAATAGATGGGACTATTGCTCCAGAAAATAATGAACAAGATTTAGGGACAGATGCCTTACGCTGGGATATCTATGCAAATGCCATAGATGGTAATAATTTTGATATTTCTGCTTCAGGATTAGCTACTTTTACTTCATTAAATACTGGACAAGGAGCTTATGAATTACAAGATGCTTCTACTGCTAATAAAGGGTTAGCTTCCTTTAATGATAGCTACTTCTCTGTTTCTTCCGGAGCTGTCTCTATTGATGATCTTTATTTACTCAATACAGGTGATACTGGA
>JAAZND010000051.1 GCA_012798485.1 Candidatus Beckwithbacteria bacterium
CTTGTTGCCATAATTAGAGAAAAGACTGACAGTCTTTTTGACTCCCCCTTATTTTCTCAAGTAAGTTCACCTTACCTATTACTATAAGTATATAGTTCAAAGAAAGATGAGCTTGTATTATTCAGCTACTACTTTTTTGGATTTTTGCTCATCCATCTCTTGAAACGTCCGACCTTGATTGTCAGTAAATTGACGAGTACCCGTAATGATTTTATTAGCAGGCTTTGTCCCCATAATTTGAGTGATAGTCACCATACTTTGAGCAAAGGATGGGGCTTTTGCCCGCATCTGCTCATATTGCTTTGAGTTTATCTTAATTTTAGGAACGTCTTTAGCCTGGTTTGACATACTTTCATCATAATACAAAGTTCATCCGACTGCCAGCTTGGTTCTGAGTCAGTAAGGCATAGTCAGTGATTTGTTGTTCTAGTTGTGGGAGTTTGAGTAATTGTTTGATAAAATCAAAGAAAAGTTCAAAAGCAGTCACAGACTGCCGACTAGATAGGGAAAGTCGAGTTTTTAGCATAGTGTCAAACGGTTCTTTTAGCCGATAGGACGCCACTTTCTCACCGTCCAAAGAAAAGTTCAAGAAGATTAAACGGCAAATTGCATCTTTTTTAATCACATCAGCAGATTTGATTATCCTTTCGGCCTTTTTTACAAGGTTCAAGAACTGTTCTAGTGTTAACTTGTCCTTCTCTGAGTCAGCCAACTGCCCCCGTAATTCCTTAATTTGTCCCTCAAGTTTAGCTTCTTCAGCCTCAAGGTTACCCATCTTAAGCGAGTTTTCCTTAAAAGCTCTTGAATCTGGAGGAAGTTTAATTAGTCCAAAAGAAGTCTGTTGAATATCTTGTTTAACAACTTTAAGATACCCTTCAAGACTTCTGGCTTCTTTTCTGATTGCGATTCTTTTTTGGTCTGTAAGTTGTCCTAAACGGGTTTGATAAGCTTCGTAGTCAGCTTTAGTAAGCTTAAAATTGGTTTTGAAGAACTCATACAGCCAATCAACAAGCACCTTAGCCCTAATTGATTTCTTGGGGCGTTTACAATCGGGGTTCACACCTGAAGTACATGTATCGTCTAGTGTGCCCTGATGAAGCGCCTGCCACCATATTATGCCCACAATAACTGCACTGCACAAAACCTCTAAAAGGATAGAAAGTGAAGCGTTTGTGAGTATTGTAGGGCGTCTGTCTTCGGTACGATAAAGCCTGCACCTTATTAAATTCTTCTTCCGATACCATAGGTACGAAGTCGTACTTTTGCCTTAAATCGATTTCCTCATGAGCTTGAATAATAATCCCCATGTAAAAAGAATCCCTGAAGAAGCGAGTTAAGTCCTTTAACCCAAGTTTGACGATTTGGCCTGTTTTCTTGACTATCCTTCCGTATTTTTGTTTCTGCAGGTAGTCAGCGATTGTTTCATAAGAATCACTTCGTAACCTCATCTCCCAAGCTTTCCTGCAAATATCAAAATACTTCTCTTGTGGTCGGTAATAGCCATCTTCGTTGGTGTAGCCGTGTTTAGGGGTTTGGGTTCTGCCTTCACTAAACTTATTCTTGTGCCCCCGTTTTACTTTAACCGATAAAGTATCACTAAATTCCTTACTAATCACAAAAGATATACCTAGAAGCATCTTGCCTGATGGGTTGTTCTCAAAAGTGTGGGTAACAAACTGGAGGTCTTTGATGATGTGTTGGTCGAGAAGGTCAACCACCTGCCCCGCCTCCATCAAATTTCTTGAAAGCCTATCGGGGTGCCAACACAAAATCCCATCATACTTTCCTGCTTGAATATCTTTAAGCATCTGATTAAACTTGGGGCGTTGGTTGGGGGTCTTGGCTGATTTTTCTTCTGCAATAGGTGAACCAATAACCGTTAGTCCTTTGTTTCTTGCCATCTGAAGACACTCTTTTATCTGGTCACCAATCGAGCGTACCTGCCTTGATTCGTCTGTAGTCGACTTGCGGGCATACAAAACATACCTTAGCTTGGTAATATCAAGCTCTTCATCTTGCATATGACTTCAATCTTTAGCTATTTGATTCGCCCTTAAGCCTTCTGTATTCTTCGGCCATGGCGTCAACTCTTTGAGCTTTCCAAGTTCTGAAATCAACACCTGGGTGTTGGGTTTCAGTCTCTTTCCACATCTGCCAATCAGCTTTAGTAGCTTTAACTACTGCATCTAACCTCTGCCCCATGACAGTTGAATCACCGTAGAAACCTCCTTCACCTTTCCATCCTCCAGTTTCCCCTCTTACGAAGGGTACTGATTTTTTACCAGTAGAGGTAAAGAAAGAATCTATACGAACAACTTCACCTTGGTCATCAAGTTGAACTTGAACAGCGTTTATGCCGTTAAATACCGTTCCGTCATACTCTCTATGTAAAGATTCGGACGATAAAGCAGCATCCTTTATAGGCTCATCAAAAAACCTTGCACCTCCAGTACTTGTTGGTTGTTTTTCCATCGTATAATCACCTCCTTTTGTTAAATCTTAAATTATTTACCCGAACCACCAACGGGAGCTTCCGTAGGTGGGACAAAGGGTTTAACTTGTCCAGCTTGCTCTCTCTGTTTAGCAAGCGCCAGATTGGGTTTATCATCTTCTGGTAATTTACCAGCCTGTTCTAAACCCACATAATAATCGTGGTGTCTTTGCATAGCCTCAGAAGCTATCTTTTTAGCCTCCGCACTTCCTAGCTCAATTGTTTTTCCAGTTTTTTCTGCCATCTAAATTTACCTCCCCTCAAACAAAAAACCGTCCCGTTGATATAGCCAAAAGGGCGGTTCTTAATAATCTTAAGATTCACGGTCAGCTATATCAACCTATAGAGCGATTATACCAAAAACTCATGGAAATTGCCACTTGATGGGTATAGTTACAGGATGATACAGGATAAACCTGTAAAAACTGGTACAAAGGGGAAGGGACTACGATAGCCTGATATGCCTCGCACCAGTAGATTTAGCCTTGAGGGGAGTATTATTTAGCTTCGGGCTTCAACGAGAGCAATCCTAGTCTATCCATGCGTAACAGAAGTATTTTTAACCGTTTTCCCTTCGTTTTTATTACTCTAATCCATACTAAATTAGTATTATCCTAGTACTGTTTTACTATTAACTCTCTACATCGAGAGGTCAGTCGTGACAATAATCACCCACCAGCGAAGCTTACCAAAAGTTCAAGCATATCCTTTCTAATAGATTGATACTATTCGTTTTCATCTTCGTTTTGGTCTTTTCTGTGTTTATCCAGCACTCCATAAAGGTAATCAAGGCCGTTATTGTCATCTTGAGCTACTTCGTTTTTCTTAGCTCTTTTACCCTTAGTTTTTACTGATTTCATCGTAGCCATAAGGTTAACCAAACTATCATCTTGAGGCCGTGTAGCAAATTGTGGCAGGATTTGTGGAGCTTTCTTGATAACCACCTTCTTAGTACTCATACACTATATTATACCCGATAGGGCTATCTTTTTTCATCGGTTCGTTAGTTAGAATTCTTCCGTCAAATTTGGTACAATTCCAATTAAGAAGCAGGGCGTCAGTCAGTTTTTGGTAGGGTTCAAGATTGGTCGCCCCGACTCGACCATCCTTGCCCAAATCTGAATAGTATTGCAAGTCATAATGTCTTTTATTTCTCCTTTATCAATCATCTCTAAAGCTTGTTTTAAAGTAAAAAAACTACTTGACTGATTTCCTCATCATAACTACCGTTAATAGTTGATTTATCTAAATTTTTAATCTTGCCAAAAAAATAAAGTTGAGGTTTCGGCTGTACAACTATCCAGAGGATAAAAAATATTAATTTTTTGTAAACTACTTATTTCAAAACCTGTTTCTTCCTTAAACTCTCTTACAGCTGCACTTTCTAGATTTTCATTATCATCAATTGACCCAGCTGGTAAGCTCCAAGAAAAATCTTTTATCGGATAACGATATTGTTTCAAAAGTAAAATTCTGTCTTGTGAATCGGAAGCCAAAATTGCTACTCCGTTTTTCCTAGCAATAAAATTATAAATACCTTTTTGACCGCTAGGAAATTCTATCTCGTCTTCAAAAACTGTAATAAATTTAGTCTCGTAAACTTTTTTTGTTTTTAGTATTTTAAACATAAGTTATTTTAATTCCTTTATTAGCTTTTGCAAATCTGCCAAACTCTTCTCCCAAAATAATTTTAACTCTTCTTTTTCAATACTCAACATAAAAATATCAATAAGCATTCGACCACAAAGTCTTTCTAGAAGCGCAATTTTAAGAAGTCTTAAATCTCGCTCATTTTTGGTAAGCTTATAAATCGCATCAAGCCACAGTTTCTCCTGACCTTCAACTTTGGCAAAACCAAAATCATTGAGAATTTCCAAAATATACCAATGATAGGCAAAAACCGCGTCGTAAAAAGGCCAGCGATAACCCCAATAAATGTTGGAAGTTATCACTACTTTGCCGTCAACTAAAGGCAAATCATTTTTTGACAAATGGCCATGGCAAAAATCCCAATCCATTTTTCGTGTCTCTTTTTGAAAAATTGCCAAAATTTGCTTAATTAAACTCTCATCAAGTTGATAATTCAGCCATTTTTCTTTTTTTTGCTCCAAAGCAATTTTTTGCCAGCTTAAAAATCTTTTTTGAATATAAGTAAAAAGGCTTTCTTTCGGTTTTTCAAGCCAAGAATGAGAGCAGCAATTTGCTCTATAGTCCTGCCAATATTTAAAAAACTCTTTGATTTCTTCCTCATTTGTGGGACTGCCAACAATTTTCTGGCCTTGCAAATATTCCAAAATCAAAGCTTCGTATGTTCCTTTGTAGGGAAGGTGAGCATAAATTTTTGGAGGTCGAATAAGAGAGCTTTGATTAAATTTGGCAAGATTTTGGATCATGTCATACTCGCTGGTTTCAAGCTTGGCAAGTTGAATTTTGAGCACTGCTTTTTTGTCGCCAAATTTACCTAATATTAGTAAAGCGCCAAACACATCGCTCTTCCAATAAAAACTTTTGTGCAAAGTTTTTTCTGACACGAAATTCAATTCTCTACAAACTGAATCAACAATTTGCTTTTCATCTATTTTTTGCCTTTGCATCTGGCTTAATTTTTCACCAATTTTATTTTGCTTCATATTTCAAAAGTTTGACTAATTCTTGAGATTTTTCATCAGTAATTCTTGCTGTTTGTAAGCTTGTTAGTAATTCTACTATTCTATCAACTTTATTTTTTTCAATATTTGGAATTAAATGCACGTGAGCATGAAAAACTCCCATCCCTTCAACAATCTCCAAAACTTTCTCTTCTCCAGTTATCTTTTGAAAGTGCTGAGCAATTTTACGACAGACATTCATATATTCATTAAAAGGTTCAACTTCCCAAATCCATCGAAAATGCTTTTTCGGAATAACCAAAGTATGTCCAGCTGCTGCTGGCATAATATCGAGAAATGCTAAAAAATTTTCATCTTCATAAATTTTATAAGCAGGCAACTGCCCTTTGACAATTTTACAAAAAATACAATCTTGCATAGTTTGATTTGAATGTTATTGCACCTCAGCTCCACCAGCTGGTAGATGCCGAGGGAAGCAATCTCATTCAATTTATTCAAAATATTAATTTACAATTTTCATATACTTATCAAGTTATTATATAATACTTAAATATTATTTTTAGTTTAACATTTTTAATTTTAAATTTATGTTATATCCCATTATTCTTGCCATCGATACCAGCTGTGATGATACATCTGTTGCTATCACACAAGGCTTAAAAGTTTTAAGCAATGTGATTGCATCGCAAGAAGAAATTCATCGTCAATATGGCGGTGTCATGCCTTTGATGGCTAAACTAGCTCATAATGATTTGATTAATCCGACTTTTGAAACAGCTCTCAAAAGAGCCAAAATCAAAAAAGAAAATATTGACGCCATAGCCGTCACAATTGGTCCAGGCCTTGCCATCGCTTTAGAAGTCGGAATCGAATTTGCCAAAAATTTAAGTTTAGAACTTGGCAAACCATTGATTGCTGCCAATCATATGATGGGACATTTATTTTCCTCATGGGCTGTCAATTCGAAAAACAAAACTGAAGATGAATTGTTAACCTCACTTTTAGAAAACGATCAAAAAATTTTCCCTGCTCTGGCTTTTCTCACTTCTGGAGGACATACAGATTTAGTTTTAGTCAAAAATATCAAAGAAGTGGAAATTGTTGGTCAAACTATTGACGATGCTGCAGGCGAGGCTTTGGATAAATTTGCCAGACTTTTGGATCTTGGCTATCCAGGCGCAGCTATTTTGGAACAAATGGCAAAAGATGGAAATTCAACTGCTTTTAATTTTCCTTTACCTATGACACAAGCTGATAATCTTGATTTCAGTTTTTCTGGGATGAAAACTGCAGGGCGCCAACAAATTGAAAAAATTTTGCAAAACCAGCAAAAATTAACTAAACAAAATATTTATGATCTTTCTGCATCTTTTCAGCAAGCTGTAATCAAGGCTTTAATTTATAAACTTAAACGAGCAGTGGCAAAGTATCAGATCAAATCTCTGTGGCTTGGTGGAGGGGTAGTTAACAATACCGAATATCGTAAGCAAATCAGGCAATTTTGTCAACAAAATAATCTTATTTTGAAATTTCCTTACATCAAAAAATTAATGTCTGACAATGGAGCCATGATTGGTGTCGCTGCTTATTTTCAGTATTTGGACAAAAAGTTTGTCAAAGATTTTCCTACTTTACAAAGAATTCCTAGAATGAAAATATGAAAACTCCGTGGGCTTTTAGCTCGCGGTTTTTTAGTTTAAAATAGTTTTCATACGCCGCAGCGAAAATTTTAAAATTTATTATTCTTTTTATTGAAATAGTTTTTCGCAAATGGCGTATAAAATTATATGGATCTTTTTAAACTTTTAAGCCCACTTTACATGAACAAAAAAACTACTTATGAAGATGAATATTACCTTTTTAACCATGTCAATCGACTCAATTCTTTTTATGGTTTTTTCATTAAACCTTATTATCGCTATCTCGCTTCATATATTTTGACAAAACCCACAAAAATTAAAAAAGGTGCCAAAATTCTAGACATAGGTTGCGGAGTAGGTATTTTGACGCAGCAATTAAATCAAATAGGCTTTGATACAAATGGAGTAGATGTCAATCCTTCTGCAATCAAACATTCTCTTTATCCTTCTAAATGTAAACTCGTCAAAACCA
>JAAZND010000007.1 GCA_012798485.1 Candidatus Beckwithbacteria bacterium
AAATCTTATCATTTCTTTCTAAAAACTCTTCTTGAATGGTTCTATTAAATCTTTCAATATAGGCATTAATCTTTGGTGATCTAGGATAGATAAAGATGTGATCAATTTTTGTTTCCTCTTCTAGATACTTATGAAACCTACAACCGGGGCTGTCCCCATTATGATATGAACATATTCTGCAGAAATTTGGTTTAAAATAGTAGAATATGCATAAACAAATACCAAAACAAATACCAAAGAAAACTAAGGAAGAGATTCTGGAGAAAGTTAAAAATGGAGAAAAGGTGATGGGTTTAGCTAACCAATATGGAATCTCGGCTAAAACCATATACAACTGGCTAAGGGCACAAGTTAAGCCAGATATATCACTTATGGAGTGGAATAAGCTCAAGCGGGAGAACCAAGATTTAAAACAAATCATTGGTTTGATTACTCTCGAACTTGAGAGATCAAAAAAAATACAGGTTATTAAACAAGCTAGTAATAAAAAGCTCAGTGGCAAGCTCTTGGGAATAGATAGTCGGAATATCTATTACAATCGGAATAAACTTGAATTCAGAGATCAGTTAATTAGAGAACAGATCAAATAATGTTTTAAAGACAACCCTGCTTATGGTTACCGTAGATTAGCTATTGATCTTAATTACAACAAGAAACGGATTAGACGGATAATGAAAAAGTATGGGTTAAAACCACCGAGGCTATGGTGTCAAAAGAAATTTTTAACTAAATCTGAACCAAAATATGGAGATCAATTTACTAATCTGATCAAAGATATAGCTGTTGACAAGTTAAGAGTCAACGAAATTTGGTCTAGTGATTTGACCTACATCAAATACCAAGGAGAGTTTATCTACTTAGCAGCTATCAAAGACTTACGTAGCCACGAGATTGTAGGGGCAAAAATAGACAATCAACACAATGCCGATTTAGTAATCAAAACCTTAAAACAAGCTTATGACAAACAAAAGGTTAGGCCTAGGATCTTTCACGGTGATCAAGGCAGAGAGTATTTAAATGAAGCTTGTATTAATTACTGTACAAGCATGAGATCAATATCTCTGTTAGCAATCCAGGCAGTCCTTGGCAAAACAGTCAAATTGAGTCATTCTGGAGTAGGTTTAAGGCTGAATCTGGAGATTTAAACAGATTTAATACTTTAGGAGAACTAACAGAATATATCTATGGTTATATACATATTACAATCACAACAGAATCATTACTAAACTAAAAATGAGTCCCGTTAATTACAAACAACAAATTTTGAACCAATTAAACTAAGAATTTGTTCATTAAAAATGGGGTACTTGACAGAGAATGTTATCAAGTCAATAAAGGTGTTCAAGCAATCTATGATGACAAGAAAAAACAATTAATTTCTTTGACTCTTGATAGAAAAACAATTAAAGATGATAAATTTTATACTATCTGTATGCAGGGATATCATTTGAATAATTGCCAAAATTATTTTAATATTAGTGAAAAGGAGTTATTAGCTACCTGGAAGCATAAAGTAGTTTCCACCTCTGCGCAAGATGTTTTGGAAGAATATTTAAAAAATCATCAAAATATTGATAGTCAAATAGAGGAGAGATTGGTTTACCAATCATAATTATGGCAAAAAGGATATTTTCAATCTTAATCTTATTTTTTCTTATTCTTACAGCTTGTGATTTACAACTTCCCCAAACACAGACAGAAACTAACAAAGTGGGAATACAAGAAGAGCAAAAAGAACAAGAGAAAAATAAAATAATAGCATCAGAGGAAAAAGGAGATAATGCACCTTTACCTTCAGCTGAATATATTATTAATTTATTTTTTAAGCTTATTAATGAAAAACATATTTCCGAAGCAATTGCAATGATGGGCGAAAAAATGATTCCGGACGATAATGCCAAACAAGCGTGGGGAGTTCAGTTTAACGCCTTTGAATCAATTAATGTTTTAAATCTTGAACCATATAATCAAGATACTTGGACCAATACTGAGCGGATATATAAAGTTTCTTTAGAAACTTCTATGTCTCCAGATTCTGCTAATGCTCCGATTCCTTATTATGGTTGGGATGGCAATCCTAATATCCGTTGGGTGAGTGTAGAAAAAGACAGTCAAAATTTATGGAAGATTGCCAGTATTTCCACTGGACCATAATTATTTTGTTATCTTTCTCTTAACTAATTTTACTATATTCGGCATTCCGGCAGAACTGATAATTATTAGACTGCCAATGATTAATTGAATAGTCATGATATCTTTGAAAAAAATCACTCCAAAGATAGCAGCAAAAAATTACTTCAAGAAGTCCAATAAGACTGCCAATACTTGGCTCTAAATATTTAAAGCCTTCAATCACTGCTGTATTAGCAATCAACATAGTGCTGGCATAAGCTGCTTCTGCCAACCAGGCAGTAGAAAAACTGATAACTGGAACATTTTCTTTAAAAATAAAGCAGATGGCTAAATTAATGATAACCATGTCAGAAAATAAGACAGTTAGAATTTGGGTTTCAGTATAATAGGAAGATAGTTTTTTGGAAAAAACCACCGCACAAGCTCCTAGAAAACCAGAGAACATAGTGGCTATTGCAGGAATGATTTGACTCCCAGTAAGAGAAAAACGATAAATAATGTTTAAACCAATCACAGCCAGGATTAAACTGAAATATTTCACTTTAGTCATTTTTTCTTCAAAAAATAATTTCCCCAAGATATAAGCTCCGATGGTCAGCATCATATAAAATAATAAAGTGGCAGTGCCAACAGGTAAATGTTCAAAGCCATAAAAATAAGGTGCATGATTTAATCCTCCGGCAGCGGCAATCAGAATAAACCAGATTAAATCTTTGGCTTTAATCATTTTGAATTTTTTAGTTAAAAAACCAAAAGGGACCAGAAAAATAAGAATTAGCAT
Organism: Candidatus Beckwithbacteria bacterium; assembly: GCA_012798485.1. Classification (GTDB taxonomy): domain Bacteria; phylum Patescibacteriota; class Microgenomatia; order UBA1400; family UBA1449; genus JAAZND01. The sequence continues at coordinate 2,915 of JAAZND010000007.1, forward strand.
GGCTCTAATCCATGCCTGATTAAGCTCACCAAAAAAAGCCAAACATCAGCTTTGACCAAATGTCATAGGAGGCAAAAAATAGAGCAGAAATGGCAATAAATAGAGAACCTTAAGATTTGTTATTTGCATAATTTGAATTATTTAGTTTAAAAGATCTAAATAATTTTTTGACTATTTACTTGCTATTTTATAGAAAATTAAGTATAATTCTATTTGATGTCCGAAAAATCAGACAATTTACTAAATCTAATAAAACCTTATGGTTTGTCCGAAGATGAAGGCAGAATTTATTTATATCTTTTACAAAATGGCTTTAGTACTGCTTTGGCTTTAAGCCGTAATCTTAATATTGCCCGCACCAAAATTTATCGTCTTTTAGACAGTTTAAAAGTAAAACAGCTGATTGAAATCAGAATTCAGGAAAGAGGTATGCAGTTTGGTGCCACTCATCCCAGCAAAATAGAGCAGCTTTTAAATTTTGAGCAACAGCAATTAGTCGCTTTACAAAAAAATCTGCCAGATTTAGTTGCTCAACTAACATCGTTACTACCACAGGCAAAAAATCAATCCAAAGTTTTGTATTATGAAGGTATCGAAGGACTCAAACAAGTCACTTATAACATCACCAAAACTAAAGATGTACTACGGGTTTTTGAGGTTGAGCATATGTCAGATTTTCTGCCAGCAGATTTTTCCGAAAATGTGAGATGGAAATTACTTGAAAATAAAATTACTACCCATGATCTGACAAATAAAAAATTTTTTCCCGATTTTACTCAAGTATCTGAGTTTATTAAAAATTATTCTCATTTTCGTTATATTGATCCTAAAGAATTATGTATGAGTTTTGAAGCCTTAATTTATAATGATGTTTATGCCACTTACGCCTATAAAGATGAGCAGATTTTTTGTGTCGAAATTTACAATGAACAACTAGCCCAGATGCAAAAACAGATGTTTGATTTTATTTGGAATAAAGCGCAAGTGATGCATTTTACCAGTGAAAAAGGCGCGGCTTCAATTTAAAAATTTATTCTTCTAGCTTTACATTTCTCTTTATAATTTATAAAATATCAGGTTATTATGAAATTACCAGAAATAAGGTCAATTGATATAGGAACGACTGATATAAAGCCAGCTCATATATTTGCTGATTTTGTCTTTGATGGGGTTTGGGTACAAGTTAGCTGCCTTGATTGGATGAAAAGTAAATCAAGTTCAGCTTTCATCTCTTCAATTAGCTTAGATCCAGGAGTTTCTTGCTGGTATGGAGAAAGTTTAGAAGCTAATTTAAATTTTATCAAAAATCA
>JAAZND010000052.1 GCA_012798485.1 Candidatus Beckwithbacteria bacterium
GCCTAAAAAAATAAAAAATAAAGCAAAAGGAGCTTCAAAACTGGTTCTACCAAAATGAAAACTCCAAGGATTAACAACCATTATTAATGCAGCAATTAAAGCCACTTTTTTATTGATTAGTTCTTTAGTGATCAAATAAATAATTAAGATTAAAAAAGAACTAAAAAGTGTATATGGTAATTTGGCATTAAATAAAGATAAATTTAAAAAACCAATAATTGGAGCCAGCAGTAATGGAGTTAATTCAGCAAGAGCCGTGTTAGTTTTGATGCTGGACGGAGGAAAAACAGACCAATTACCTCTAATGCTATTACCATTTAAAAAAATTGCTTTTGCATTGATTACATAATCTAATTCATCATGAGTGATGCCAATTGGGAACATATTCAGCTTCCATATTCTTATAAAAAAAGCAATTATAAAAATCGCTATTAAAATAATAATTTCTTTGTTTATTTTCATCTTATTTTGGTAAAGCTTGATATAACATTACAGTTTCACTTAGTTTCTCTTCATAAATAATTTCTTTATAGTTTTGATGATTCCACCAGTCACGTAAGAAATCGGGATTTTCAGGACTTTCTACAATATAAAAAATATATTCAGGTTTTTGGTTTGTTTGCTTTAAGGCAGCTAAAAGTTCTAGTTTTTCTGGAATATAATCTATTTTTCCAGGTTCATAGGCAAATTCCGTAGGTAATTTTTGTCCATTAAAAGCCTGCCAAAGGTAAAGATAGTTATAAGAAAAGTCATAAATATCAGGGACATAATGATAAGAAGCAAAAGCTTTGCCTTGGGATAATTGTCTGATTTTTGTTATAGCTTTTTCTTTAATTGGGAGTGCTTGCCTTCCATGCTGTATGTCATTTTTGGCAAAATTAAAATAATGATAAACCTGAAAAACAGGAGTTATAAATAGCATCAAGATAAAAATGATTTGCATAAATTTGGGTAAGTTTTTAACAAGTTTCCCTACAAAAATGACAAAGATAGGAGCCATGGCATAGACATACCAAATGTTAAAATGAAGTTTAGAAAAGCCAATCAGAGGAATAATAATGAAAAGTAGATACTCCCAGTTAAACTTTTCTTTCTTATTTTTTATTACATAATAAATAGCGATTGCTAAAAAAAGAAAACTCAATAAATGTAGAATTTTATTTAACACTAAAAAATTAATTGCTTCTGGTAAGAAAGCTAAAGTCATTTCTGAAAGCCCAGATTTAACAACCTGAGAAAAGGGAATAATAAATTGATTTTCAGGTGGATGTTGCAGGTAGTTAATAATAGCTTTAGTTTCGACAAAATGATTTTTGACTTCAAATAATAATTGAGGAATAAAAGGGATAATGAAGGCAATGATGCCTGCTGAAATAAATTTGAGATCAATTTTTTGTTTAAATCTTAAAATTCGATAAATAATAATTAGAGGAATAATTAAAAGATAGAAAAAAGCATAAGCTGAAGAAAAATGAAAACTCAGAGAAGCCGATAACATTATCATGGCAATATTTTTGCTTTTCAATTTTTCATTTCTAAGATTAATAAGAATAATCAGCATTAAAAGAGGCATGGGAAAGGGATTCCAAGCACTAGTAGAAATAATAGCCCAAAGTGGAGTTGTGGCGAAAAAAACCGCTGTAATTTTGCCAAAATATTTATAAGCCAAATAAATGGTAATTAGATTCAAAATAATCATAGTGACAACAGCTGAAAGAGGATTGCCGTTAGTTAGTAAATAGCCCGGAGCAAGCAGATAATACCAGGCTGGTCCAAAATAAAGTCCAGAGATACTAGTCCAAGGACCAATAAATTTAAGCGAAAAAGTTTTGAGCATGTGCAGGATTGCCAGAGAATCTTTGCCTTGATCAAAATTAAAAGAAAAAGTATTGGGAAAAACCGTAATAAATTTGGCAACAAAGGAAAAGATTAATAAGGTAGGCAGAAAATAATGTTTTTTAATTAAGTTAATGATTTTCATATTTTTATCTAAAATATAACCAATCGTTAATATCTCGATTGGGAAGCATGGATAAATCTTGTTTATCAAAATGATATTTTTCGATTTTATAACCATCTGTTAATTCTATAGTTTTTTCTGGAAGTTTTTCATAAGGGATATTGATTTTACTTTTTTTCCATTCTGCCGAAGTGATATCTGGTCTAAAATCCGGATTTGGAGCAACAATTAAATAAGTGACTGTTTTTTTTTGATAAACTGAGACATTTTTATCCGCATTTAACTTGGTAAAATAACTCATGGCATATTTACTTTCATAGGCATAAATATCTGGAGTAAAAATGAAATAGCCAAAATCTTTTTCTCCATCATTAAAAATTGTTTGAGCAATTTTTTGCTGAAATTGCCAATCGTCTTCAGAAAGACCAATTTTATTTTTTGCGTCTATAGCCTCACTTGTCCCTTGAATAAGAGCGGTTAGAAGAACAATACTTAAGCAAATAAGAGTTATTTTCTGGGCGTAATTTACAACAATAATACTAAAAATAAGATAAATAGCAGGGACAATTGGAAGCCAGTAATGAACTCTTAGTTCTCCATTGAAACCTAGAGATAAAAAATAGAAACCAAGATAAAAATAAAGAGCAATTTTAGTAACATCTGTATACTTAGGTTTAATACTTTTTTTAATAAAAAGATAAAAGAAAATTATCATTGACACAAAAATATTAAAAATGCTTGTGATATAAGGTTTGAAAAAATACAGACTTTCTTCTGCTTTGAAAAAATATAAACCTTCTAAGGCAAGCGTATAAAGTCTTTGAATTAGTCTTGCAAATAAACCAAATTTTGGCACATCTGCTTTATTTAAAACAAAATTGATAGCTGCATGGAATTGAGGAAAATGATGAACAAGTTCGAAAACAATAAAAGTTGATAATGGTAAAGAGAGAATTAAAATCCAAAGTAAGTGTTTATAAAGCCTATTTTTGATAATAAAAATACTTATCCAGACAAGAGATAAAATGAGTAACGGTCCGCCAACAGCCATTTGGAATTGAATAATTAATCCAACAATTAAAAAATGAAGTCCAAGAAAATATGACTTTTTTGTTTGTTCGTATTTAACCAGGCTATATAGGAGTGCAGGGAGCAAAAATAAAGCACCAATAGGATTGTAAAATTTTTTGATCCAGGGAATCAGCATGGCAGCAAGAAGCATTGTATTTACTATTGCCACCTTTTTATCTGTAATATTTTTGATTAAAAGAAAACTGGTCCATAAAAATATCAAAGTTAACAATAACCAAAACCAAGCTGCATAAATTGGATTGCCTTTACCAATTAAAAAGGCTGGAAAATTAAGATAAGACCAGAGAGGACCATGAAAAACTCCAGGGATAGCGCTACTTCTTGGCCCAATGAGCACAATTTTTTTAAGATTGATTTCTTCAAATATTAAAAAATCCCTAGCTATATCCGATGGGAAAAAAAGATCATTATGTAGTAAATACCATGCGCCTAAAATAAGGCAGAAGAAAATATAAACAAGAGCAATAATATGCAGATTTTTACTTATAAATTTCTTCAACATAAAAAAAGTGTTTTCTAAATTATGATATCTTAAAATAAGATTATAATCTATAATATTTTTAAATAAAACTATTTTATGAATTATATTTTGCAAATAATCATTTTTTTATTTGTTTTTTATTGGCAATTTTATGCTTTTGGTTTATTTTTTCTTGATTTGTTAAGAATTAAATTAAATCACTTGGAAAGTTTTCTTCTTGCTTTGATTTCTGGAATTTGTCTTAATGCTGTGATAATTTTTTTGCTAGGATTTTTGATAGGAGAGAAAGCTTATTATTTGAGTTTTTTATTTTTAGCTTTAGGAATAAGTCATTATCAAAATGCCTGGCAAAATTCTCTTTTAGTTTACAAAAGTATTTTAAAAAATAAGATTTATTTTTTATTAATTTTCATTTTTTCTTTAATTTATGGTTCATCTTTATTTTTCTCTGGGATTAAAATCAATGGGCAAATTGTTTTTCAAGAATTTCATGATAGTATTTGGCATTTAGCTCTTATTAATAGCCTTAAAAATTCATTTCCTCCGATCCACCCATCTTCTTTTTTGTATACACTCAAAAACTATCATTATTTTTATGATTTATTACTGGCAGTTCTTTCCAAAAATTATTTGCTTGATGTGTTTTTGCTTTATTTCCAAATTTTTATACCAGTTATTTCTTTATTTTTGGGTTTTTGCAGTTTTATTTTTATCAAAAAGTTGACCAATAAAAATTTTGGTATTTTAATGACCTTTTTTGTTTTTTTTGCTGGAAGTTTTACTTATTTTATTCCTTTATTTTTACCAGGAAATACTTGGGGAGAGTCTAATTTTTGGGTCAGCCAAACTTTTGGCACACTGGTAAATCCGCAACTGATTTTTTCTTTTTCTATTCTTTTTGCGATATTAATTTTGCTTCTAAACCTTAAAAATAAAAAAAGTGATTTTAAACTGCATTTATTAATAATTATTTTATTAGTAAGTGCTATGGGTTTTAAAAGTTACGCTTTTTTAGTTTTTGGCTGTTTTTATTGTTTTTATCTTCTTTGTGATTTTGTAGAGAATAAAAATAAAAGAAGTTTTATTTATTTATTTTTGCTTGGCTTATTTTCTTTGTCCTTTTATTTATTACTTTCAAAACCAGGGCAAAATCTTTTTTTCTATAAACCGTTTTGGTATCTGGACACCATGGTGGAAGCTCCAGATAGACTAAATTTAATTAAATGGAAATTGGAGGAAGAATATTATTGGTGGCTAGGAAAACCAATTCAAGCCATTTCCTTTAAAGTGAGAGAATTTTTAATCTTCTTTTTTGGCAATCTTGGAATTAGATTTATTTTTTTATTTTCTATAATCAAATTAATAAAATTTAATAAAAAGCTTGTTATTCCAATGTTTATGAGTTTGTTGCTTTTTGCTTTTTTCCCTTTATTTTTTCTTCAAGTTGGAACTGTGTGGAATAGTATCCAGTTTTGGTATTATGTTTTAATCTTTGCCGATATTCTGGTAGTTTTGTCTTTATATTTTCTTTTTCAGCAATTAAAATTACAATATTTAAAATTGTTTATTTTAATTTTAATCTTTGCTTTAGCCATTCCTACTTTTATTCAATTTTATCAAGGGAAAATAATCAAAGGCTTTAAACTTGATCCTGAAGTAGAAACTTTTTTTAGAACAATTGGAGAGAAGCAGAGAGTTTTAGTCTGCCCGAGTTCAGATTTTATTTATGACACTTCTTTTTTAACTGCTTTTTATAATTCTTCTAATTATTTAACTAATAAAGGTCAATTAAACCTTATAGATATTAAATCAGAGAAAATGGAAAATGATTTAAAAAATTTGTTGAGTGAAAATAACAAAGATAAGATGGATCTTTTTCTTCGAGAAAATCAAATTAACTATATTATTTGTGATAATCATGACTGGCAGAAATTTGTCAATAGTTTAAATCAGAATGAAATGAAAGTTTTGGATAAATATTATATTAAGCCAGTTGAATAGATTTAGATAATCCAACAAATTCAGTATGAGAAATTTTTAAACTAATTAAGATAAATAGTAGTTTGAGAAAGCCAGTATTTATCTTTTAGAAGTTTCTGTTCTTTTCCCAAATAATCAAAAAGTCCATTCACTTGCTTCATTTCATCAATTGATTTAAGAAATAATATATTTATATTTTTGTCTTTATTTTCACAAATTAAAGAGTTTTTATTTTCAAAAATAATATTTTGACAATCTAGGTTTTTTTTATCAAAAAAATTTAAACTATTAACGATACTTTCAATGCTTTTTAAATATTGAGAATTAAAAGTTAGAATATCATTTTTATCATTTACTAAATTATAAAACTGCAAGATAGAACTAATCTCAATATTTGTTTTATTAAAATCAAAAAAACCGCTGGAATAAAATTCGCGAAATTGCCAAAAAGCTTTAGGATCAATTTTCTGCTCATTTTTAACTTTTTCTAAAAAATTATTTAAATATGCCTTTCTTTTAAAGGCAAATATTTTATTTGTTAATTTTGGTTGCAAAAAAAAGAAACTTATTAAGATGATAAAAAAGCAACTTAAATAGAAGAAACTATTATTATCTTTGAGTCTGTTATATAATTTTTTCATGGGATTTAAACTGACAAAATTAGACTTTATTAATTCATTTATTATTTTTATTTTATCATTTATTTTTGTCTCTGACTTATTTTTGGTAAAAGGGCAACCACAGACTTTTGATGCTCCTGCTCATATTACTACAATTGCTCAGTTTGGGGAAATTTTAAAACAAGGAGAGTTTCCGATTATCTGGGTTGATAAATTTGCAAACTATGGTTATCCTCTTGGTCTTTTTGCTCATCAATTGACTGCTTATCTTGGAGGGTTTATTAATATTTTTGTCAATAATCCTATTCTCTCATATAATTTATTATTTTTTCTGGCAACATTTTTGGCAACTTTATTTTTTTATTTATTTTTGAGACTTTATTTTTCAGGAAAAACTTCATTAATCGCTGTGACTTTTTTTCTTTTCAGTGCTTACAGGATTATTAATACCTACATTAGAGGAGCTTTGCCGGAATATTTTTCTTTTTCTTTTTTTATCTTGGCTTTGTTTTCTTTAAGTTTACTTTTTAAACAGAGAAAATATTTTTTTAGCTTGGTTTTTATTTTTTCGATAACAGCATCTCTTTTACTTCATCCAATGATGTTTATTTTTTACGGACCTTTAATATTTTTCTATTTTTGTTTAATCTGGAGAGAAAATAAATTTAGCAAAAAAGATTTATTACTATTAATCACATTATTCCTTTTATCTTTCACTTTAGCTGTTTTTTATCTGTTGCCTTTGAAACTGGAAAATAAATATTTTGTCAGAACTTCTACTGTTTCTAGTATCAATAATGATCAGTTTTTGACTATTGCTAATTACTTTAGTTCTGTCTGGTTTTATTTTCTTGGTCATCCCGGTCCAAGAGGTAATTTTATCCAATTTGGTTTGATGGAAACAATAATATGTCTTTGTTCATTAATTTTATTTTTTCTTCTTAAAAAAGGCCATAAAGAAAAGCAAAATTTATTTTATTTTAGCTTTATATCTTTTGTTGTCTTATTATTTTTTACCTTATCTCCTTCTTTATTTTTGTATAAATTACCTTTTTTGAGAGAAATCCAATATCCGTGGAGAGTTTTGGGAGTAATGATCTTGCCAGCTACTATTTTTTTGGCTTTTTATTTAGAGAAATTGAAGCATAATTTGATCTATCTTTTAGTTTTATTCTTAATTTTACTCATCAGAGTACCGCAAATTTATACTAAAAATGTAGTTAATTTCCCTTTAACAAGATATTATTTTACGGCTTATAATTTGCATACCAATGATTTGACTTTAAACTGGATTGGAGACCCAAGTGAATATCCAAGTAAAACTCAGAAAGTGGAGATTATTGAAGGTCAGGGAGAAATTAAGAATTTAAAAGTCGAAAATTCCTCAAGAATTTTTAAAGTTCAAGCTTTGACTGATTTAAGAATGATTGATAATACTTTTTATTTCCCCGGCTGGACTGTTTATATAGATGGTATAAAAACTAATATTGAATATCAAGATCCAACATATCGAGGAATGATCACTTATAAAGTATCTGCTGGAGATCATGACGTTAAGGTTATATTTGAAAATACAAAGATAAGATTATTTTCTCAATTAATTTCTTTAGCAGCATTATGTTTGCTTGTGCCGATTTTTATTTTTAGAAAAAAGGTGATGAAGTTTTTTGCTCTTAGTTAACTTTTTCTCCCAAAATAAAACTTTCTGTCTTATTTGGATAATAGTAAGTTTTCAAAATTTTCAGATTAGCTGGCTGGGTTCCAGCCTTACAAACATATAGAGTTTGTTCTTTAATTTCAGTTTCCTTTTGACAGTTATCACCGATAAAAGTGAGATTATCCAGCTTTCTAATATGAATAAAAGAAGAATTTGTTTCAGTTTCAATCGCATTATTGGCTTGCTGCTGCCATTTATTGGGATCATATTTGTTAAAAAATAAATAAAAGATATAAGGGTTACCACTCATATTGGCCGTAATAATAATATCTCGATAATTATTTTGCAGTTTAGTGACATCTTGAATGATTTCTTTGGCTTCATATTGCCAGTCGGCCGCGTTATAAAATGGTTGTTTAATATAATAAGAATTTAAATAAAATAAAGTATTCCAGATAAAAATTAAAAAAACTAAACTAAAACTTACATATTGAAAATATTTATTATATTTCCTTATATATTGGGCAAATTTTAAAAAACCTAAAGCAATAATAGTGGCAATGGCAGCTGTTGCAAAAACAGCTCTTACAGGACTTGGAGTTTCGAAACTTAAACTAGCAGCTAGGGGAGATAATAAGAGAAAAATTATGATTGGAGTTAATTTATATTTAAATAAAAAAATAATGCCTAAGAAAAAAAATGGTAGAGTTAAAATTAAAAGTTCTCCTACATCAGGAATTGTGTGTTTGGCTCTTTGTAAGTCTCCGTTAAAAAATAAAAAGGAAGGATCAAAATGAGAAAAATATCTTTGTAAAAGATCTTTTCCATAAGCCTCTAATTTGTTATTAAGAAATCTGGTATATAAGACAGGTTGACTTTCTGACTCAATTGATGCTTGCCAAAGTTTGGCTTCTACATCATTATTTTTGGAAAAAATTGACATATCAGTAGCTCGCGCTTGGCCATAAGTTGAGGTTGAAGTGACAAGCCAGACAGAGCCGGAGAGGATAAGTGCAAAAAATCCAAGTTTTAAAACATATTTAAGATGAGTTTTTTGCCAGACTAATATTAAAATATAGATAATCCAGAGCGGAACAAAGGCTTTGGCAGCATGATAGGTTAAAAGTCCAGCAGAAAAAGAAAGAAGCGAAAAAAGCCAAAATTTTAATTTATCAGTATTTAGATATTTAAAAGTTAA